>NZ_JAEQCI010000017.1:0-71520 GCF_020738565.1 Microcoleus sp. PH2017_12_PCY_D_A
ACAGATTTTAGCTCATAAGCTTGCACACGCGGAGCGTTCAAACCAGTCAAAGTCTTTCTCTGTAAAGGTTTTAGGCTTTTTCGGCAAGCCCTAAATAACAATGGATAGTCCAAATACTTTCACTTACCGGCATTCAGAGATGCCGCCGATAACTGATGAGATGAAATCGGAAATTGCCGAAATCGACTTCAATGTAGCGAACTTGATTTTGAAATTTCAGGGCAACTACCGCGCACTTTCCGAGCTAGCAGAAACCCTTGCTGACAGTCTAAACAGTTGCAAAATGAATTTGCACTCTATTGGCATCATTCCCGACGGCGAAGTGCCACCGAGGGCGATCGGGTTAACTGACTTACCCAGAACTGAGAAGCAAATAATTGTTTCTACCGCTATGACTTCCACAGTGGCAATCGAGATGCTAGCTGATATTTTCGATCTCGACTTTCCCGACGCTGCAACCCTAATTCGACACAAATCTCAGAATCAATTTGGAGAAATGTCTCTCGAAAAAATAGAACAGTTTCTCGAACAGTTAACCGAAGCAGCTCGGGAAAAACCGAGCGATCATATTTTCATAGCCGAAATCGAAACCTAAAATCAGAAGCGATTGAGAAAGACATCAATCGCTGCCAGTGCAAACTTAGATACCCACAATATCATGAAAACAAATAGCAGGCGCAACAGCTCAGTCCAACAGCTAATACTCGACTGCAAAACATACTTGGGCGACAATTTCAGCCAGTATGAACTAAGGAACTCTTTTGTCATCCTCCAAGAAGCAAAAGCTAAAGGTTTTCTTGGAGTTGATAGGCTTCCGAGTTGCTGTTTCGCAGATACCGTGAACGTAGCAAACCAGTTGTTGAGAATCTGTCAATCAGAAGAATTATTGAGCGACTCTCTCAAACATTCAAAAACGCTCTACGCTTACATAGCCCTAGTATCCCTCAACTGCATCAAATCCGCCTGACGATGGCTGTTTGCCCTGACAGTCGAAACCCCCTTAAAAAGGGGGTCGCGGAAAAGGGTTGCGCCCTCGCATTAATTTTAGTTCTTTAGTATCGAAGTGGGCTTTCACGGTATGGCTCTAACAACTCGTGGGAACGTCAAATTAATCGCACGGTTAGGAAGCCTCCACAACTTCCTAGCTTTCAAACTCCTAAGCCCCGGTGCAGAATTCGGTTTATCCCCTTGGGTGATTCATGGGTTACGTAAGAGTTTTGTCGTGGGGAGAACCTTGAAAACTTGAAGATTATCGGAATTGACATATCGTTGAATCGAGTTGATGTTGTATAGCGGTTGTCGGAAAGATGAGGTATTCACCAATTCATTAGCAATTACAAAATTACAAAATTACAAAATCCCCGAATCGCCCAATCCTCCAATCCTCCAATCCCCCAACTGAGAAGTGCTATAGTGATGGATGGCCTGCCCAAAATTGCACTTCGGGACTTTTACAAATCTGATGATTTTAAAGCCGTGCATTCTGTTTGGAAATCGGAGGAAGTTGAAAAGCTACTCAATTTCATTGCTCCTGATGAGACGAGTAACTGCGTCGCCGTGTTCGAAAGTACGGGCACCTACTCTTACTTCTGGAAGCAGCAATTTCGAGCGCGGGGAATCACCGTATTGGTTGCCGATCGGGGCATGGTAAAATCTACGCGCCGCAGTCTAGGCGGCACAGACAACAAAGATGATGCCTTTGACGCGCTGGTAATGGTTGCGCTCTATGTACGGCACTATTTAGAAATTTACGATCGCCGCTTCTGGGTGTCCGATCGCCCAACTGAAATTAAGCAGATAAAGCGGTGTCTGCTGGATCTAAAAACCACTGTAAAAAAACAAACTGCATTCATCAACACCGTCAAGAGCCGCTTGGCTTTTGAGTACCCAGCGAGAGCGAAAATCCAGAGCAAGCGGCACGGCGAACTCGAACCCGACAGTCCACCGGGCTTCTGGGCTTGGCTGGCTGGCCGGGGGGATATGATTTCGGCAAATCCGCGATCGCGGTTCGAGAATCATTACACCAAGGAAGTCAAAGCCGATCGGGCAAACGTCAGTTCGCTGACGCGCCAGTTTGCAGCGCAAATTTGCGACTTGCACTCGTCAAAGGCAGTTATCCAAAACCAACTCGTTGAGTTGCTAAAACTCGAAGATTTTGTAAAATACCATGAAGTTTTTGAGAGATTCGGATTTGGACCGATCGAGCGGGGATGGATTTTATCTAGAATTTTCCCCTTTGATTCATTCCTGTGCATGCCGAAAAAGGCGGCTCTGCGGAGGTTCCGGCAAGCTTGCGGCCTGGGCAAAGTTGAGAAATCCAGCGGCCAAATCGCAGCGGGTAAGGGTGGCGGAAAGTGGACGGGGTGCTCAAATACGCGATCGGTGCTGTGGACTTACTGCTACACCCGCATTGAACCCAATAAAAACAAGAGCTACTCCCCCTTGCAGCAAGAACTGAAACAATTTTTTCTGGAGCGTTCGCGCGACGCCAGGGGTGCGAAAAAGCGCGGGCGCAATCTGGCCGACGCGCGTAACGCAACCTGTCGCAAGCTCGCAGATTTGGTGTTTAGAGAACTCCACCAAGCGCTAAAATAGTTGAAGCGGCCACCGAGGCCGTTTTTTAATAATAAATTTCACTCATTGTGCAGAATTGTTAAGCACACTGCCAAAAAATAGGTAAATCCCAGAAACCCTGTGTTATTATAGGTATTAAGGATTTAAACAATTCTATACATTAAGTACAGGCTGTAATTGAGCCTGGCTGGCAGGTAGCTTTCAGATGCCTGTAATAGTTTCGTAGAGCCAGCCTTGTTAGTCGATCGCAGCGAAAATTTCTGGGACAGATTTTTAGTTCCTTGTGGCTAAAAATTTTCAGGAGTTAAGACTAGCGCATGAGATGTGCACGGTAGCTCAAAGTAGCTAAAGTGGATGGTTTTACGCTGTTCTAGCATCTGTAAAGCAGTAAATCATGACCGACCCTGCCCAAAAACGGGTACAACTCTCCGAAAATCGTCGTGGAGAGATCAAAATTTTAGATCGAAGAAACAGCTCCCAGATTCATCTGTGGAGTGAATCTAAAATCTAAAATCTACAATCTACAATCGACTGACCAGGGACGGCTAAATGTTCCCGTGGGCTTGATATGGAAAAGCAGCCTTCAGAACCAAGGCACGGTCTTGCGTGCTGACTTAATGTAGCAGGTCTTGAACTTGTCCCCTCCTCCTCCTCGTCCTTGACTTTTGGTTCTAATTATGATTTATCGCGATATTCCTCTAATTATTCCCATTCTGGCCGCCGGTTATGTAATGACTATTTATATAGTGCTGATGTTGGCCGAACGTAGCTCTAAAATAACTCGATTGGGCGAGTAGTTCACCGCTCGGCAGTCGAATCCGGCTTCGCGGGCAATGGACTACTGGCTCAGAATTCCGAATACTCCATAATAACCCTGCTTTGAATGCTTGTGCACAAAGGCAGGGTTATATGATTTTAGATTTTAGATTTTAGATTTTAGAATGAAGATTTGCGATCGATCTCGTGGTTTCAAGCTTACAGGCAATTCTGAGAATATTGGTGGCGGTAGCTGCGAACACATATCAGTGGCTACACTAGGATAAACGCTGCTGCTCTCTAAGATTCTGCGGTTATGCTCCACTTTCCCGGCTACAAAATTTTCAGAAAAATCTATGAAAGCGATCGATCTCTAGTTTACCGGGGCGTGCGATCGACCGACGGCCAGCGCGTCATCTTCAAAATACTCAAGCAAGAGTACCCCACTCCGGCAGCACTCGCCCGTCACAAGCAAGAATATGACATCATCCGCAGCTTAAATCACCCAGGAATCGTCAAAGCTTACAGCTTAGAACAGTACGATCGCACTTTGGCGATCGTACTAGAAGACTTCGGAGGCGAATCTCTCAAAAGGTTGATGCAGTCTAGGCTTTTTACCTTATCGGAATCTCTCAGCTTCGCCATTGAAATAGCGGAGATTTTAGGCGAGCTTCACGCTGCAAATATCATACACAAAGATATCAACCCCGCCAACATAGTTTGCAATCGCAGCACCAACCAACTCAAAATCATTGACTTTGGAATTGCTAGCGTCTGCGCGCCGGAAAAATTAACCGACGAACCGCCCGCCCCCAAAAATTCCCATGTTTTAGAAGGCACTCTCGCCTATATCTCTCCAGAACAAACTGGCAGAATGAACCGCAGCCTAGATTATCGCACCGACTATTACTCTCTCGGCGCAACTCTCTATGAAATGCTGACACGCCAACTGCCGTTTGAAACCAGTAGCGCCCTAGAATTAGTACATTGCCACATTGCCAAACAGCCCAAACCGGCCGCCGAAGTCGATCGACAAATTCCCGCAGCAGTTTCCAATATTATCGCCAAATTATTAGCTAAAAATGCAGACGATCGCTACCAAAGCGCTTGGGGCATCAAAGCAGACTTAGAAGAATGCTTCAACCAATTAAACACCCACGGTAAAATATCACAAATCTCCCTAGCAAGTCAAGATATTTCCGATAAATTTCAAATTCCGCAAAAACTGTACGGACGCGAAACACAAATTCAAACATTACTAGCAGCATTTCAGCGAGTCACCGACAATAACCCCCGCCCTCCAGGGCAAAAACGAGTAGAAATGATGTTAGTAGCAGGTGATTTCGGTACAGGAAAGTCATCGCTGGTACAAGAGATTTACCAGCCAATTATCGAAAAGCAGGGCTATTCAATCGCCGGAAAATTCGACAAATCGCAGCCAAAAATTCCTTACAGAGCCATCGTCAAAGCTTGCGAAGAACTGCTCCAACAAATTCTCGCCGAAAGCGAAGATAGATTTCAACACTGGCGCGCCTAACTCTTAGCTGCTCTCGCACCAAATGCTCAAGTAATTATTGATGTGATGCCGGAATTAGAATTAATTGTCGGCAAACAACCTGCTGTACCAGAGTTAGAAACAAATGAGGCTACCAATCGTTTTAACTTAGTATTTATCCAATTTCTGCGGGTATTTTCTTCCGAAAAACATCCCCTAGTTATTTTTCTAGACGATTTGCAGTGGGCCGACTCCGCTAGCCTCAAATTAATTCAACTAATGGTGGCGGGCCCAATGACAAGCCCAAACCCCGAAAATATTGAAATTTCCCAACCAATAACCCTTGAGAATTTATCTCTGGTACAGCCAGAATATTTATTGATTGTTGGAGCATATTGCGACAAAGATGTCAGTCCTATTCATCCTTTGATGGTGGCTGCGGCCGAATTGCGAAAACAGGGAGCAACGGTAAATCAAATTACCTTACCTCCGTTGGAAATAGCAGATATTACTAATTTGATTGCGGACACATTACGCAGCGACAAAAAATTAGTAACACCCCTAGCAGCATTGGTGAAGCGAAAAACAGGGGGCAATCCTTTCTTTGTTAGCGAATTCCTGAAAATGCTGCACTCGGAAAACTTAATAACTTTTAGTTTTCCTAGCTGTCCCCAGTTGACTTTTGATGCTACCTCATTCGCAACTTTGGTATCAAATTCTGTCAATAATTGCGCCGAATTTCAAGCAGGCTGGCAGTGGGATCTAGCTCAAATTGAGGAGATTAAAATTACTGATAATGTGGTGGAGTTGATGATTGGCAAATTGCAAAAACTGCCAGAGTCAACGCAGCAAATTTTACGCTTGGCAGCTTGCGTGGGAAGAGATTTTGACTTGCACGTGCTGTCTGCGATCTGCGAAAAATCTCCCCAATTAGTGTTTGCTGACCTCCAGGCAGCACTGGCATCTAATTTGATTTTAGCAGTTTCTGAGGTAAATGCCGAGCTGTTAATTGTGAATTTTAAGTTTTTGCACGATCGAGTACAGCAAGCCGCTTATGCTTTGATTGATGACCGGCATAAAAAAATAGTTCACTGGCAAATAGGTTGCTTTTTAGGGAAAAATACGGAGAGATATTGGCTGACCGATGATATCTTTAAAATAGTCGCTCATATTAACATTGGCATAGAAAATGGTTTAGATTTAACAGCGATTTTTACGCAGGAAGAGCGAGAGCAAATCGCTAATTTGAATTTGATTGCTGGCAAAAAAGCTAAGGCGGCTGCCGCTTATGCTGATGCGGTGATGTATTTAACTGTCAGCCGTCGGTTGCTGGCAGATTCGGGCTGGGAAAATCAGTACGAGTTAACTTTAAATATTTATATAGAATCCGTTGAGGTGGCGTATTTTAGCGGCGCATTTGAGCTGATGGAACAGTTAGCTGGGACTGTGCTGCTGCAAGGGAGAACTCTGCTGGACAAAATCAAAGTTTATGAGGTAAAAATTCAAGCTTATATCGTGCAGAGGAGACAGCCAGAAGCGATCGCGATCGCCCGAGAAGTCCTAGCACAATTTGGCGTAACTTTTCCAGAGAATCCTAGCGAGTTAAGCATTCAGCGGGAATTAGAGCAGACAGCGGCAAAATTAGCCGGAAAGAAGATCGAAGACTTAATTAATCTGCCTTTGATGACATCTCCCGAACAACTAGCAGCAAGGCGGATCGCAGCAAGCATAGTTCCTGCGGCATTTCACTGCGCTCCTCAACTATTAGCTCCGCTGGTTTTGTCACAGATTAATTCATGTATTCAGTATGGAAATTCACCGCTTTCTGCCTTTTTCTACGCAGCTTGGGGCGTAATTATGAACTACGAATTTCAAGACATTGACTCGGCAAATAAACTAGGTGAATTGGCTTTAAACTTAGCATCAATGCTCAATGCAAAAAGCCTCAAAAGTAAGATATTATATATAGTAGCAGCTTGTATCGCTCACAGCAAATATCATGTCAGGGAAACCCTGCCAATGTTCCGAGAAAGCTATCAAACTGCACTCAAAAATGGAGATTTTGAGTTTGTCGCTTATTGTGCCAAACAAAAATCTCAATATGCTTATTTGGTCGGGCAAGAACTTACAAATCTCAAACTCGAAATTGCTGAATCTAGCAACCTGCTGGCTCAACTCAAGCAATCAATCAACTTGCAGTGCAATCAAATATTTCATCAAGCGGTGCTTAACTTGCTGGGTGAAGCAGAGAATCCCTGCAATTTATCGGGGACAGCTTGCGAAGAAGAGTATCTGCTGCTGTTGCTGGCGACAGCGAACGATCGCACGGGAATACATTACTTTTATTTGCACAAGCTCATACTGTGTTATTTATTCGGGGATTTGTGCCAAGCACTGGAAAATGCAGGTAAATTTAGACAAGGTTTAACGGGAGGAACTGGTTTTTTAACTGTGCCGGTGTTCCATTTTTATGATTCTTTGGCTGCACTAGCTGCCTATTCGGAGGCGGATGTATTGGAGCGAGAGATTCTGCTCGAAAGAGTAGGAGAAAACCAAAAGAAAATGCATAAATGGGCCGCACACGCCCCCATGAATCACTTGCACAAATTTCATCTGGTTGAGGCTGAGAAATATCGGGTTTTGGGCGATAATTTTCAGGCAATGGAAGAGTACGATCGCGCGATTGGTTTAGCGAAGCAAAACGAATATCTTAACGAAGAAGCTCTCGCTAACGAACTTGCAGCTAAGTTCTATATCGGTTGGGGAAAAGATAAGATTGCGCGAGTTTATTTGGCTGACGCTCACTACTGTTACACTCACTGGGGAGCTCGAGCTAAAGTGGAGGATTTGGAAAAAAAATATCCGCAACTTTTGATCGGAATTCCCGCAGCAACTAGCATGACGAGGGACTGCGCTACAATTACTAATATTTCCAACAGCCGCGATTCGGGCCAAACTTTTGATTTGGCGGCAGTGATGAAAGCTTCTGGTGCGATCGCTAGCGAGATTGTGCTGGACAAGTTACTGGCGAAGTTGATGAGAATTATGCTGCAAAATGCGGGGGCCCAAAAGGGTTTTTTGATTTTGGAAAACCGAGGTGAGTTGCTGGTGGAAGCTGCGGGGAAAGTAGATGGCGATCGCGTCGATGTTTTGCAGTCAATTCCCGCCGAAAAATGCTTGCCAGTTTCCATTATTAATTATGTCGCCCGTACCAAAGAAAGTGTTGTAGAAGATTGCGCCTATCGCAAAGGCAATTTCACGCGCGATCCGTATATTATAAAACATCATTCTCAATCTATATTGTGTGCACCATTGCTGAATCAAGGTCAATTAATTGGGATTGTTTATTTAGAGAACAATCTCACTACGAGTGCTTTTACTGATGATAGGGTAGAGGTTTTGCAACTGTTATCGACGCAGGCTGCTGTTTCGATTGCTAATGCGAAACTTTACGCAGAAGTGCGGGAAAGTCAAAGCAAGTTGACGCAGTTTTTAGAAGCTTTACCTGTGGGAATAACTGTCCATAATCCCCAGGGTGAGGTATCCTACATCAATGAAACTGGACAGCGGTTGCTGGGTCAATTTTTGGCGCCGTCAGCTACAGGTGAAGAGTTGGTCTCAGCTTCTCAAATTTATATATCAGGAAGGGAAAGCCCCTGTTCTGAGCAACAACTGCCGGCTTGGCGAGCTCTCTATGGTGAAAGTGCGATCGCCGATAATTTAGAAGTCCGCAGAGATGGGAAGATTGTGCCTTTGGAAATGCACTCGCAACCGATTTTTGACAACAAAAAAAATATTGTCTATGCGATTACTGCTTTCAGCGATATCACCGATCGCAAACAAGCTGACAAACTGGTAGCAGAGTACAACAGAACCTTGGAAATGCAAGTAGCCGATCGCACCAGCGAACTCTCGGAAGCCCTGCAAAACCTGCAAGCAACGCAGCGAGAGCTCATTCAATCCGAAAAAATGGCAGCATTGGGACAGCTTGTTGCCGGTGTCGCTCACGAAATCAATACTCCCCTGGGTGCGATCCGATCGTCTGTCGAGAATTTAGCCGATTTTTTCAATCAAAATCTGGCGGAAATCGCTGATTTTTTCCACAAAATGTCCCCAGAAGGTTACTCGGATTTATTGACGCTGCTACCCAAATACCAGTCGCGGGCGATCGGCTTTTCCAACCGAGAAAAACGTCAGTTTAAAAGAGCTTTGGTTCAGCAGCTATCAAACAATTCTGTGGCAAATTCTGAAACAGTAGCCGACACTTTAGTTGATATCGGCATTTACGACAATATCGAATCAATTTTGCCTTTGTTGCAAGACCCCACTAGCTCGCATATTTTACAGCAAGCCTATCAATTTACTGCTTTGCAAAGAAGTACGAATACTATTATCACAGCTACAGATAGAGCTGCAAAAGTAGTTTTTGCTTTAAAAGCATATTCTAGATCTAACTCTACGGGAGAAAAGGTAAATGCTAATATTACTGAGGGTATTGAAACTATTTTGACTCTTTATTACAACCAACTCAAACAGGGAGTAGAAGTTGTCAGGAATTATCAAGATGGACTGCCTGAATTGCTGTGCTATCCAGACGAACTAAATCAAGTTTGGACAAATCTGATTCACAATGCTTTACAAGCAATGAACAATTGCGGAGTTTTAACAGTAGATGTGAGAGTAGAAAATCAGATTTTGTTGGTGGGCGTTACGGATAGCGGCAAGGGAATTCCCCCGGAGATTTTGCCGCGCATATTTGAGCCGTTCTTTACCACAAAACCCGCCGGAGAAGGTAGCGGCTTGGGACTGGATATTGTTAAGAAAATTGTCGAAAAACATTCGGGTAATATAGAAGTAACATCCGCGATCGGTCAAACGAGCTTTATGGTGTCAATTCCGATCGCCGTTTAGCGCCATAGCACTAAAATTTATACTTTATACCGAGGCGCGACCAAAAATACAACTTTAGACCGATGTTAGACCTCGATGGCGGTCAGTGTGCCGCGATTGTGAAATCTCAAATCTAAAATGGTATCATAAAACTTCATTAAGTTTGTAAGCATCAATAAACAATAGTAGTATCATATAGTCAAGAAAGTCTCACAAGGAAATGTTGCTCTCGTTAAAAGATGGAGGCACTGAATGCAACTAGCAGAGAGGCATATCATTAAATCTACAGAACACCGTTTCGCCCAAATTGATGAATTAGCTTTTAAATCCAAGAATCTCTACAATGCTGCTAACTACGCCATTCGTCAGAGTTTTGTTTATGGATGGAGTTACATCAATTACAACGAAATGAATCGTTTGATGAAGTCTCATCAAGCATACAAGGCATTGCCTGCCAAAGTCAGTCAGCAAATCTTGATGATATTGGACAAGAATTGGAAATCATTTTTTGAAGCGGTTAAAGCTTACAAAACTGATCCATCTAAATTTACTGGTCGCCCAAAACTGCCGAAGTACAAAGATAAGGTCAAAGGGCGAAACATTCTCGTGTACACGATTCAAGCAATTAGCAGCACGCAGTTGAAGAAAGGAATCATCAAGCTTTCGGGTACGGAAATTTTAATCAAAACCAAAGTAAATCCCGATCGTATTTGCCAAGTTAGGTTGGTTCCCAAATGCGATTCGTATGTAATTGAGGTCATTTACAATGAACAAGAGTCCACCGCCAGCGACGATAATTTTGTGGCTAGCATTGATTTAGGACTAGATAACTTGGTGGCGTTAACTTCAAATCAGCCGGGTTTTACCCCGCTCCTGATTAACGGGCGACCACTGAAATCTATCAATCAGTTTTATAACAAACGCTCTTCACAATTACAATCTAAATTAAAAAGAGGTCGAAAAACTTCGCCTCGCATTCAGCGCTTAACTCGCTGTCGGAATCAGAAAGTTGACAATTACTTACATCATGCTAGCCGTCTAATTATTAACCTTTTGCTCACCAAGCAGATTGGGACGCTAGTAATTGGCAAGAACGCGCAGTGGAAAACAGAAATTGATCTCGGTTCGCAAACCAATCAAAACTTTGTTAGTATTCCTCACTCTCGATTAATTGAAATGTTGGAGTACAAAGCTCGGTTGGCGGGAATCAATGTAATTGTGCAGGAAGAATCCTACACATCCCGCTCCAGTTTTTTAGGTTTAGACCCCATTCCTGTTTATGGAAAAACTGAAAAAGAGCCTGTGTTTACAGGGGGGCGGATTAAGCGGGGTTTGTACAAAACATCGGTTGGTCAGCTAATTAATTCCGATGTGAATGCAGCGTACAATATCCTCAGAAAAGCAATCCCAAATGCGTTCAGCAATGGGATAGGGAGCTGCGTACTTGGGCCGAGGCGGGTTAATCCGCTCAAAGTAAAACGGAAAGGGGAGGGGCTGACGCCTCCCATGTCATTGCAATAAATGACTATAGTTTTACCAGCTATTAATTGCGGGTTCCGCCTGCATCTATCCCCCTTGATTTGCCCATGTCAATAACAGTTTCTGATAGCCAAAGCTTCTTAGAACAGGCGATCGCCAAACCGCCGGTACTCCCTCCAGATACACCCTTGAAAGTCGCGATCGCTGCGATGACTGAGGCGAGGGCTAGTTGCATTTTAATCGCGTTCGATCGGCAACTGATCGGAATTTTTACAGAGCGCGATGTTGTGAAAATAACTGCGAGCGAAATACCGCTAGCAGGGATGGCAATTGCTGAGGTAATGACCCAAAACCCGATCGCCATTTCTCTGGATAATGCGGGGAATATCTTCAAAATATTGAGTATATTGCGATCGGCAAAAATCCGTCACTTACCCGTCACAGACAACAGCGGAAACTTGCTCGGCGCCATCACCGGAGAAAGCATCCGTCAAATCCTGAAACCGGGCGACTTGCTGCAAATGCGGCGCGCCGAAGAAATTATGACCGCAGAAGTAATAGTTGCCTCAACTAACACCTCAGTTTTAGAAGTCGCAAAACAGATGGCAACTCAGCGCAAAAGCTGCATAGTCATTTGCAATGAGTGCGACAACAACAATCAGAAACCTGTGGGCATAATTACAGAACGGGACATTGTTAAATTCCAAGCTGCCGGACTCGATTTCGCTGGCACTCGCGCCGCCGCCGCGATGAGTTTTCCCCTGATGCCTTTGCAGGCAAAAGCTACATTGTGGGAGGCTCACCAATTCATGCAGGAACACCGCATCCGGCGCTTGGTGGTCGTAGACGAGGGAGGATATTTAGCCGGAATTGTCACCCAAAGTACCCTGCTGCACGCCTTAGATCCGGTAGAAATGCACGCGAATGTCGAGCTTTTGCAGGAAACAGTTGCCGAAAATCTCCTGGAGTTAAAAAAAGTGAACGAACAATTGCAAAAAGAAGCGCTTCGGAGAACCGAAATAGAGGAACAGTTGCGGTTATTAAATGAAAATTTAGAAGAGCAAATTAAGCTGCGTACTTTAGAATTAATTAACACAAACAGTCAGTTAAAGAAGGAAATACAAGACCGCGCCACCGCTGAAGCTGAAGTTCGCCGCCTCAACACCGAACTCGAACAGCGAGTTCTAGAGCGCACGGTTCAACTAGCAGCCAGCAACCAAGAATTGCAGCAAGAAATTAGCGATCGCCAATTGCTAGAAGAAAAATTGCACTTTTCTGAAAGCAAAGTCCGTGCAGTTTTTGAAGCAATGACAGACATCGTTATGGTGCTAGACAGTCAGGGCAATATAGAGGTTTTGCCAACCAATACAGCAGCGGTTTATGAGCCGGATTGCGATTTAGTCAGCTTGACGGTAGAACATTTTTTTGACGACGACAACCCCGATGATTGGTGGATGCTAGTTCTGCAAGTGTTAGAGACGCAACAAACGGTCAATTTCGACTACAGCTTAACAGTTGGCGACCGCGAAATTTGGTTTTATGCCTGCATTTCTTTGTTCTCAAAAGATGCTGTGATTTGGGTAGCCCGCAACATCAGCGCCCGCAAACTAGCAGAGTCAGCGCTGTCCCAAAAAAATGCAGAATTAGCTCATACCCTGGAAGAACTAAAGCGCACTCAACAAGAGCTGATTCAATCAGAAAAAATGGCAGCCCTCGGACAGTTAATTGCCGGAGTTGCCCACGAAATCAATTCTCCTTTAGGGGCGATTCGCTCCTCGGTGCAGAACATCGCCGACTTCTGGGCCGAACAATTGCAGCAGTTGCCGATATTTTTCCAGCAACTCTCCCCGGAACGGCAGCACGATTTCTTTGCCCTGCTGTACAACTCAAGTACGGAAACAGACAACTTATCTAGTAAAGAAAAACGTCAGTTGAAAAAACTTTTGCAGCGGCAATTAGAATCAGAAAAAATTGACGACGCTGACAGCCTTGCTTGTACCTTGTTAGATATTGGTATTTCCAGTAATAATCTCGAATCTTTTTTACCTTTGTTGAAAGACAGCACAAGTCCAAATATTTTAAAAATCGCCTACGAATTTGCTACGGTACAAAAAAGCACTAAAAATATTGTTACTGCGACAGATAGGGCAGCCAAAATCGTTTTTGCATTGAAAAGCTACTCTCGTTACGACCAGTCTGGTTCCAAGGCGATCGCCAATATTACCGACGGAATTGATACTGTTTTAACGCTTTACCACTACCAAATCAAACACGGTGTGGAAGTCGTCAGAAATTATGGTAATGATTTGCCCTCTGTGCTATGCTATCCTGATGAACTCAATCAAGTTTGGACAAATTTGCTTCATAATGCTTTACAAGCGATGGGCAACAAAGGAGTGTTAAAAATTGATGTCAAACACGAAGATAACGCAATATCAGTCTGTATTACCGACAGCGGCCCCGGCATTCCTCCAGAGATTATGCCCAGAATTTTTGAGCCATTTTTCACTACTAAACCTCCTGGAGAAGGCAGCGGTTTGGGATTGGATATCGTTCATAAAATCATTAAAAAACACCAAGGTAAACTGCAAGTAGAAAGCGTGCCAGGTCAAACCCAATTTACTGTATTCTTGCCCCTAGAACAGGATTTACGCATCGATCCCCCCAACCCCCCTTAAAAAGGGGGGCTTTCAGGTTCCCCCCTTAAAAAAGGGGGGCTTTCAGGTTCCCCCCTTAAAAAAGGGGGCTTTCAGGTTCCCCCCTTAAAAAAGGGGGTTAAAAAAGGGGGCTTTCAGGTTCCCCCCTTTTTAAGGGGGGTTAGGGGGGATCGGCATTTGAGCCATGGAGTGCGTCCAGGACTATCGAAATCACTGAGGGCAATTAAAAACCTGGGGCGAGACGCCCCCCAATTTTAACATCCAAAAAAAGTAAAATTTTATGCCGAAACCCGTGATTTTGTGCGTTGACGATGAAGTCGTTATCTTAAACAGTTTGAAAATCCAACTCAAAAAAGAATTTGGTGATGCTTACCTCTATGAAGTAGCAGAAAATGCCGATGAAGCTCTCGAAATTATCGAGGAAATTCAAGAAGAAGATGAAAGCGATATTTTGGTCATAGTATCTGACTGGTTAATGCCGGGTATTAAAGGAGATGAATTTTTGATCCGGGTTCACCAAAAATATCCCAATATTGTGAAAGTTATGCTGACCGGGCAAGCTGACGAAATAGCAATAGAACGGGTAAAAAAGCAGGCAAACTTGCACCGCTGTTTGTACAAGCCGTGGGACGGCCAAGAATTAGTAGAAACTATAAAATCTGGTTTGCAAAAAATATGAACAATAAACCTGTGATTATTTGCGTGGATGACGAACCGATCATTCTTGAAAGTTTGAAGATTGAGTTAAAAAAAGCCCTGGGAGAAGAACATTTATTAGAAACTGCGGAAGGCGGCGAAGAGGCTTTAGAGTTGATAGATGAATTGTTGGAAGAGGGTTGCGAAATCGTGGCTGTGATTTCCGACTACCTGATGCCGAATATCAAAGGGGACGAATTGCTGAAGCAGATTCACATAATTTCCCCAAAAACTATCAAAATCATGCTGACGGGGCAAGCAGACCTCGAAGCTGTGGCGAATACTATTAAATATGCTAAATTGTACCGCTACATATCTAAGCCTTGGCAGTCAGAAGATTTGAAGTTGACCTTAAAAGAAGCGGTCAACAGCTATTTTATGGAGAAGCAATTAGGGGAACAAAATGCTCAACTCCAAAAGCTGAATCAAGAATTGGAAACTTTAGTTGAGGAGCGGACTGCACAATTGCGCTTGTCTGAGGAAAAGTTTGCTAAAGCTTTTCGTTCTTCTCCCAACCCGATTACTATTACTAGACTTAAAGACGGTCGTTATTTAGAAGTGAATGAGGCTTTTTGTCAGACAATTGGTTATTCGGCAGCAGAAATTATCGATCGCACGGCGCTGGATTTCAATCTTTGGGAAAGCAAACCAGCCCGCGCCAAGTTGTTTGCAATGTTAGACGAACAAAAAATTGTTCGCAACTACGAATTTGATTGGCGCACTAAAACTTGGGAACTCCGAACCGGGCTGGTGTCTGCTGAGATCATTGACATTCACGGCGAAACCTGCGTGATTTCTGTGATTCAAGATATTAGCGATCGCAAATTGGCTGAAGAAAAACTCCGGGCTGTAGCTGCATCTTTAGCAGCAGCGCAGAGAATCGCCCGCATCGGCAATTGGGAATGCGATTTTTCGGCCAATACAACTACTTGGTCGGAAGAATTATCTCATATTTTCGGTCTCGATGCAACCGAGGCTGCGCCAACACTAAGTGAGTTTGTGCAATACGTGCATCCGGACGATCGCGAAAAATGGCAAACTGCGATCGACGCTACTATTGCTAGCGGGCAATCCTACAGTTTGGAATATCGCATCCTCCGCCCGGAATCGACAATTGCTGCGGATAATTGCCCGTCACAGACAAGTGAAGGTGGCTTCATCCGCTACATCGAATCCAGAGGAGAAGTAGTTGTCAACCAACAAGGGCAAGTGACTAAACTCTTCACAACTTTGATGGATATTACTCCCCGCAAGCTGGCGGAAATAGCATTAGCAGAAAGTGAAGAAAAATACCGTCATTTAGTTGAAACTTCTCAAGATATTATCTGGTCTTGCGATGCCCAAGGACACCTGACTTTTGTCAACCAAGCTGTCAAACAAATCTACGGTTACGATCCGGAAGAAATGCTCGGCTATTCTTTTAGCGATTTCTTAGCGCCAGCACAAATAGACCGGAATCGAGAACTTCAGCAGCACTTGCTGACGGGAGATGCTGTTTTTCAGTACGAAAGTATAGTATTAGGGAAAGACGGCAGGCTGATAGATGTCAATACAAAGGCGATCGCGCGATTGGATGCAGCAGGAAATATCACCGGCACCACAGGCACAGCCAGCGATATTACTGAGCGCAAACAAGCAGAAATAGCGCTGCAAAAAGCCAAAGAAGAAGCCGACAGAGCCAACAGGGCGAAAAGTGAATTTCTCTCGAATATGAGCCACGAATTGCGAACTCCCCTCAACGCGATTCTGGGTTTCACTCAACTGCTGGCCAGATCTGCAGCCCTCGGTGCTGACCAACAGCAATATTTAGGAATTATTAGCCGCAGCGGGGAACATTTGCTCGATCTGATCAACAATATTCTGCAAATGTCCAAAATAGAAGTCGGGCTGGTGACACTCAATAACAGCACTTTCGACTTGCATACAATGCTAAAGAATACTGAAGAGATGCTGAAGCTGCAAGCAGAAAAAAAAGGGTTGCAGTTAATTTGTGATACCACGCTCAACCTCCCTCAATATGTAGAAACCGATGAAAGCAAGTTGCGCCAAGTATTGATTAATGTGGTGGGAAATGCGATTAAGTTTACGGCGGAAGGTGGTGTTAATTTGAGAATCAAACATGAGCTGTTGTCAAACAGAAATAACGGAGAGATTCCGCCGATCGCAAATTGCAGCTTGCTCTTTGAAGTGGAAGACACGGGGGCGGGAATTTCTGCCCAAGAAATGGACAATTTGTTTAAGCCTTTTGCTCAGACAGAAAGCGGGAGAAAAGCTCATGAAGGAACTGGTTTAGGCTTGCCGATTAGCAAACAGTTCGTTGAGTTAATGGGAGGAGAAATGACGGTGACAAGCAGCGTCGGTAAGGGCAGCATTTTTAGATTTGATGTTAAAGTTTCGCTCCCTAATGCAGTGGAAATTCAGGTGGCTCAAACAACTCGCCGCGTTGTGGGTTTGGAACCGGGACAGCCGCAATACCGCATTTTAGCTGTGGACGATCGCGAAGAAAGCCGTTTGTTGCTGGTGAGAATGCTGTCATCTCTCGGTTTTACTGTGCGGCAGGCTGAAAATGGCGTTGAAGCTTTGTCCGTGTGGTCGAGTTGGGAACCTCATTTGATTTGGATGGATATGCGGATGCCGGTGATGGATGGCTACGAAGCTACTAAACAGATTAAAGCGCATTTGAAGGGTCAAGCAACGGTGATTATTGCTCTGACGGCGAGTGCTTTTGATGAGGAGCGATCGGTGATTTTGTCTGCTGGGTGCGATGATTTTGTGGCGAAGCCTTTTCGGGAACAAGTCATTCTGGAAAAGATGGCTAAGTATCTGGGTGTCCGCTATGTTTACGATCGAGAAGCTTCGCCGAGTTCTGATGCTGTGGCTGGTGGTGATGTTTCGGCGCCGACTGTGACGGCCTCTTTGCCTGTTGCGCTGAATGCTTCATTTTTTGAAACTATGCCGCCCCAATGGGTTGATGAGTTGTACGATGCGGCGGATTCGGTTGATAATGAGGAGATTTTTCGGCTGCTGTTGTCGGTGCCTCCTGTTGATGCTCCTTACCGCAGCGCGATCGCGGATTTGGCGAATAACTTCCGGTGCGATCGAATTATTGATTTGATTGAGGAATTTAGAAATGTGTGAAGAAGAAGGAAGAAGGAAGAAGGAAGAAGGAAGAAGGAAGAGGGGAGAGGGGCGGGTTGGGGATTGTTGATGGTTGAGGTCGATCGACTATTTCAGTCTTGGACGTAGAACCGGTATTATGTAGGGTGCGCAATGCGCACCTTACCTATGTAGGGTGCGCAATGCGCACCTTACCGCTCAAATCTGCGCGTCAAACCACTTTTTGATCTTAGTCCTATCCGCTTACAAAAACCCGGTTTATTGGGTTTGTGTGCGTAAGTTCTGTAAATATACAAGTAGTTGATTCAGGAGCGAGTGCTATAATAACCAGTTAATCGGTTTTCATAATTTCAGCAATTATCAATTTAACAAAAAATAGCCATCAATGACCACCAATCAAACAGAAGAGAATAAAGGCAACATATTAATTGTTGATGACACTCCCGAAAATTTGCAAGTTTTATCAGCAACGCTGTCGGATCGCGGCTACAAAGTCCGGGGCGTAATTAACGGCAAAATGGCAATCAGAGCCGCGCGCTCGGGTTCTCCCGATTTGATTTTGCTCGACATCAAAATGCCGGAAATGGACGGCTACGAAGTCTGCACGCAGCTCAAGGTCGATCCGAAAACATCAGAAATTCCCGTTATTTTTATTAGCGCTTTAGATGAAGTATTGGACAAAGTAACCGCCTTTAAAGTAGGAGGAGTAGACTTTATCACAAAACCGTTTCATGTAGCAGAAGTTTTAGCCAGACTCGAACATCAACTGACTATCCAAAGACTGAAAAAACAATTGATCGATCGCAATACCGAACTGCAACAAGAAATCATAGAACGCAAAAAAGCCGAAGAAGCCGCAGCCGCTGCATCGCTCGCAAAAAGTCAATTCGTTGCCAACATGAGCCACGAATTGCGGACTCCCCTGAACGCCATCCTGGGTTTTACCCAAGTCATGAGCCGCGACTCTTCCCTGGGCCACGAAAATATTGAAAATCTCCGAATTATCAACCGCAGCGGTCAACATTTGCTGGAATTAATTAACGATGTTTTAGATTTGTCCAAAATAGAAGCCGGGATCATTGGCTTAGATGAACGCAGCTTTGACCTTTATCAAGTCCTCGACACTCTCGAAGAGATGTTTCAAATCAAAGCTGAAACCAAAAATTTGCAACTAAGATTTTCCGTGCAGCCGAATGTTCCCCAATACATCAAAACTGATGAAAAAAAGCTGCGCGTATGTTTGATTAATTTGCTGGGAAATGCCATAAAGTTTACACCAAACTGCGGCAGTATTTGGCTGCGCGCCAGCGTGCAAGCCAACCAGCAGCCCGCCCAATCGGAGATTAATCCTAATTCTCCCTCGGACGATTCCTATTTTATTTTGTTTGAAGTTGAAGACAGGGGAGTTGGCATAGCAACAGCAGAAATTGAGAAGTTATTTGAGGCTTTCGTGCAAACAGAAGCGGGCAAACAAGCGGCTGACGGTACGGGATTGGGTTTGACAATTACTAAAAAATATGTAGAGATAATGGGCGGAGATATTGAGGTAGACAGTGTTTTAGGTGAGGGAACCAGTTTTAAATTTAATATCCGCGTATTTCCCGCTACTTCGTCTGAAATAACAGTGGTGACATTGCAGCGGGCGATCGCACTAGAACCAGATCAACCGGTTTATCGGATTTTAGCAGTTGACGACAATCAAGAAAATCGGCTGCTGCTGGTGAAAATGCTGCAACCAATTGGTTTTGAAGTCCGAGAAGCCGAAAACGGCCTCCAAGCTGTTGAACTTTGGGAAAGTTGGCACCCTGATTTAATTTGGCTGGATACGCGAATGCCTGTAATGGACGGTTTTGAAGCTGTCAGACAAATTAGAGCTAAAGAGAAACAAACTGGGCGGCGAACTGTAATTATTGCTCTGACTGCTAGCACTTTTGAGGAAAGAAAAGGCGAAATTATCGCTGCAGGTTGCGACGATTTTGTGCGGAAACCTTTTCAAGAACAACTCCTCTTTGATAAGATGGCTTCTTACTTGGGAGTGCGCTATATTTATCAAGAATTGCCCGCGCTTCCTGTGGGGGCTTTACGGCGTTATTTTGTGAGCGAAAAACCAGATTCATTTTTCTCGCCGCTGCTGGCTCAGATGCCTCGAAGTTGGGTGCAGGAACTCTACGATGCAGTTAATGATGTGGATGAAGAGCTGGCGATTCAAATTGTCGATCGCATTTCGGAAACTCATCCAACTTTAGCTGAGGCTTTAAAAGATTTGCTGGCAGATTACCGACTCGACAGGATAATGGATTTAACTCAATCGATTTTACAATAAATGGATAATAGCGGAATTAAAGTATTGGTGGTTGACGACCAACCGAGCAATCTGCGGTTCTTATCCGAGCTGCTAACAGGCCAGGGGTATCAAGTTTGTCGGGCTATTTGCGGTAAACTGGCGTTGAAGGCTGCGATCGCCCATTGCCCCGATTTAATTTTGCTCGACATCAGAATGCCGGAAATGAACGGTTATGAAGTTTGTCGGAGACTGAAAGCGACACCGAAAACTGAACAAATTCCGGTGATTTTTTTAAGTGTATTAGATGAGATTAATGATAAATTACAAGCTTTTCGAGTGGGCGGCGCCGACTATATTCTCAAGCCATTTCAAGTAGAAGAAGTTTTAGCGCGCATCGACAAGCAAGTCTGCTTGCAAAAACTGCAACAGCAACTAAAAGAGCAAAACACTCAACTGCAACAGTCGCAGTCGCTGCTTGCTAGCATCTTAAATAGTTCCTTAGACGGTGTGGTGGCTTATTCTGCCCTCCGCAACAGTCAGGGAAAGATTGTAGATTTCCAGTGGCTGTTAGTCAACCCTGCTGCCAACAATATTTCGGGTAGGCCATTAAATGCGAGAGTTGGCAATCATTTGTTGGCAGAAATTCCCGAAATTCGCAATAATGGGTTATTTGATTTGTACGTTTCTGTGGTAGAAACCGGGGAAACTGTAGACCAAGAATTTTATTACGAACACGATCGAGATACAAGTGCTTGGCTGCACATTGTCGCGGTTAAATTAAACGACGGTCTGGCAGTCACATTTCGCAATATCACCGATCGCAAACGAGCAGAAATTGCCCTGCGAGAAAGCGAGGAACGTTTCCGCGCGATATTCGAGCAAGCAGCAGTCGGCATCGCTAAAACCACTCTTTTGGGTGAATTTTTGCGAGTAAATCCCGGCTTTTGCCAAATTGTCCGCTATGCAGAATCGGAATTGTTGCAGCTTGATTGGCAGGCAATTACTCACCCGGATGACATCGAAGCTGGCCTAGAATGCGTGCGGTTGCTGCTATCCGGGGAAATTCAAACTTTTTCTCGGGAAAAGCGTTTGATCTGCAAAGATCGGGAAGTGTGCTGGGCGAATGTTACTGTTTCGGTAATGCGCGATGCTGGGGGAACCGCGCAATATTTGATTTGTGCGATCGAGGATATTTCCGAGCGCAAGTTGGTACAAGAATTGCTGCAAGCGAGTTTAGAAACTCAAACCCGTTATGCTTTAGAACTGACTCGTTCTAATGCCGAACTCGAACAGTTTGCCTACGTGGCTTCTCACGATTTGCAAGCACCTTTGGGTACGATTGCGGGCTACGCTCAACTATTAGAACGGCGCTCTCACAAGCAACTTGATGCCCTGGGGAATAAATTTGCCGCCAATATTGTTAATTCTTGCGTGCGGATGCAGGCGCTGATTGATGACTTGCTGGAGTATTCGCGAGTCGGTCGGAGCCAGAAACCTTTTGAGCTGATAGATTGCAATCAGGTTTTTGAGGATGCTTGCGCTAATTTGCAGTTGGCTATTGGCAAGAATCAAGCTTCTGTAACTAGGGGCGATTTGCCCAGGGTAACAGGTGACAGTTTTCAACTGCTGCAACTGTTTCAAAATTTAATTGGCAATGCCATTAAATACCGCAGCAGCTCCGCGCCGGTGGTGCAGGTGGGCGCTGCGCGTCAGGGGGATAACTGGGTGTTTTCGGTGCAGGACAACGGTATTGGCATTGCCGAACAGTACCATTCGCGTATTTTTCAGATTTTTCAACGCTTGCACACCCAAACAGAGTATTCTGGAACAGGTATCGGTTTAGCGATTTGTCAAAGAATTGTCGATCGGCACGGCGGCCGCCTTTGGGTAGAATCAGCACCCGATAGAGGCTCGACTTTTTATTTTTCTATTCCTGTTGCACAGTGAAGTCAGCAGTCGGCATGGAGCAGTCACCAGTCATTTACTTAAACTATAAATATCTTTATCGTTTCTTTACACGCATCCTCAGAAAGTGTAGCATATTCACTGATGACATCGAGCTAAAAATCCATCAGTATAAATCTATTACCTCGATCTCTATACAAATTAAAAATCAGCGGTGCGCCCGACTTGTCAGTTTGTTTCAACTTTATCCAGAGCATCTTGCTTTGGGATGCTGTAGTTTCCTTAGTAGTTCGCCCGCAAGCATTTGTGATGTGTTTGCAGCTTGCAGGTTCTCGGACAAACTGCCAAGTGAAACAAGTATGATTCGCAAACCTATGCGAATCATGCAAAACCGCAAATTTCTGCAACACAAATTCAGTGCGGTCGGCATGATTTGCCGGATGATGGCAACAGATGCAATGCTTGCAATCCGACACTGCTCCAAGTCCCGCCGCCTCACAAAATCCGTTGGTAGTGAGACAAAGCCGTGAATTATCCAAATAAAACTTCTCCGAAGAAATTTACTCTTTTAATAGCAAACGATGACGAGGACACGCGCTTTTTGGTGGAGGAAGCACTGGGAGAAGTTCGATTAGCAATTAGAAGCGAATTTGTAGAAAATGGAGAACAAGTGTTAGACTATTTGTACCGTCGCGGTCAATATGCTGGTGGCAGCAGTTGGCAGCGACCAGACCTGATACTTTTGGATCTGAATATGCCGAGGCTTGACGGGCGAGAAGCACTAATTTCGATCAGATCTGACCCCCAGTTTCAACAAATTCCGGTGGTGATTCTCACAACGTCGCACCGCAGCGGAGATATCTTGCTTTGCTATCGGTTGGGCGCGAATTCTTTTATATCTAAACCAGTCACTTTTCAAGGATTGGTTGAAGTAATGAAGACTTTATGCCAGTATTGGTTTGAAATCGTTTCGCTCCCGCCCGCGGATCTGTAAGCTTTAATTGATGGCTAGATCGATAGTTTGAGTGTAAACTGAATTTGATAGACCGACATATTAGCCCGATCCCCCCTAACCCCCCTTCTTAAGGGGGGGACAAGAATATTCTTTTTCGTCCCCCTTCTTAAGGGGGATTTAGGGGTATCTCCGGGGAATAAATAGTGTTAATAATCGCGTATTGGGACATATTAGCCCGATCGCAAATAAGTAGGTATGTACAAATAAACTGGCTGATGGGGAGGGTGGGCGAGAGCAGCGCTCCACTGGCTGCTAGTTAAAGATCCGGGTTAAACCCGCCGCTAGAAGATATTATTGTTGTTTAGTGCCGATCGCCCATATCGCTCTCAAAACCAAAAAGTTTCCTTCAACCCGCTCCCAACGCTATAGTTGTGTTAACACGTAACCAATCTCTGAAAATTTTGTTAGTTGAGGACGATCTGGCAGATGCGACGCTGATCGAAGACCTTTTAGGGTCATTCAGCGAGTCTATGTTTCGCCTCGAAACTGTTAAGTCTCTGGAGATGGGACTCGCGTGTCTGGAAGCAGAAAAGTTTGACGCCGTACTGTTAGATTTGTCAGTGTCAGACAGCTTGGGGGGAAGTGAGGATCTCGCCGTCTTGAAAGCCCGATCGCCCACAGTGCCGGTTGTGGTGCTGACGGATATCAACGATGAAAATACGGCGCTGTCGGTATTGCGCTCGGGCGCTCAGGATTGTTTGGTAAAGGGAAGATTTCAGAGAACTCTGCTGGTGCGCGCAATCCATTACGCGATCGAACGGCAGCAAGTCGAAGAAAAATTGCGGCAGCAGGCGATCCGAGAGCGGCTGTTGGGACAAATGATCGAACATATTCGATCGTCCATAGACGCCTCCAGCATTCTCCAAAGTACCGTCGCAGAAGTGCGCCAATTTCTCAAAACAGACCGGGTTTTAATTTATCGCTGTCAGGATTGGGCGTCTCAATTTGACGGGGAAGACCAAAAAGGTGCGATCGTTGCAGGTGACGGTTTGCCAGACGGTTATATTGACAACCAAAATATTAGTGCTGCTTTGGCGGTGTCATGCTTTGTTTTGGTAGAATCCCAGTCGGTACAAGCAATAGCAGATGTCAGCACTGCCGCCTTATCTGGCAGTTGCAAAGAATTGCTGGCAGATTGTGAAATTGCAGCAGTTTTAAGCGTGCCAATTTGGCAATCTGGCGACTGGGAAACGGTAAACAAAAGACTACAATGCCCTGTTTGGGAAGCCGAAAAAAATCAAGATGCAGCCGAAAATTATATCTCGCTGCCGGCTGTTGGCAAACCGCAGGCGCAGGGAAAAAGTGCGCCGGATTTGGTAAGTGAAAATCGCAATAGTTTGTGGGGAATGCTGACAGCATACAATTGCAGCGAGGCGAGAGAATGGCAGCAGTGGGAAATAGATTTTTTACAGCACTTGGCGAATCAAGTGGCGATCGCGATCGAACAATCTCAACTTTACCGCCAGCTAGCAATAGCCAATCAAAAATTGCAGGAACTGGCAACTACTGACGGACTGACGGGCATTGCCAACCGCCGCCAGTTCGATCGCGTTTTGATGTTAGAGTGGCGCAGATTGGCAAGAGAGGAACTGCCGCTGTCTTTAATTATGTTTGACATCGACTTTTTTAAACTTTATAACGACTTTTACGGGCACCTCGGCGGCGACGATTGTTTGCGTCAAGTTGCCGGGGCGATCGCCTCTTGTGCCAAGCGGGCTGGGGATTTGGCAGCCCGCTACGGCGGCGAAGAATTTGCCGTAGTGCTGCCCAACACCAGCGCTGAAGGGGCAAACATTGTCGCCCGGAAAATTTTCGATCGCATCGCCAGCTTGCAACTGCCCCACGCGCGATCGTCAATTAACTCCTGCGTTACCCTCAGTTGCGGCATTGCCACAGCGATTCCTTCTCCCCAGCAATCTCCTGACAGCCTAATTCGCAGTGCTGACAGCGCCCTTTATCAAGCCAAAACCGAAGGCAAAAATCGTATTTGTCACGCCAGCAACAAGTCGGAATCTTCCCCGATTTTGATGTGAAGGAAGAAGGAAGAAGGAAGAAGGAAGAAGGAAGAGGGAATTGGTAATTGGGCATTGGGCATTGATACCAACTCAGGAATGAGAATTAAATAACTTACAATCTTTATTGTTCTTGTGGGATGGGCGGGGGAGCCCGTCCATAAAGAACGGGCTCCCCCGCCCATTCCACAATCGGCGAGTGTAAATTCTTTAATTTGCGATCTCACAAATAACAAATAACAAATAACCAATAACCAATAACAACCCTCAACTGTCAACTGTCAACTGTCAACTGTCAACTGTTATTTGAACTCGTACCACTTAAATTCGATCGCACGGGAATTTCAATCAAAAACTCCGATCCCTCTCCCAGTGTCGAAATACAGCTCAATCTGCCGCCGTGGCGATCGACTACAATCGAGTGAGAAATCGACAGTCCCAAACCCGTGCCCTTGCCCACAGGCTTAGTCGTGAAAAACGGGTCAAACAGCCTCGATCGCACCGACTCCGGTATCCCCCGCCCGTTGTCCGCAATAGATACCGCTACGAAGCCCCCAGCAGTCTCATAAGTGCGAATCGCGATCGTACTGGGATGCCGATCGCACTCCTCGATCGTCCGCCCCTTGTCCCGTTCTTCCAAAGCATCGATCGCATTAATCAAAATATTCATAAATACCTGATTCAACTCGCCCGGAAAACATTCAACCCGCGGCAATAACTGGTAATCTTTAACTATCTCAATCGCCGGACGGCTGCTGTGAGATTTCAAGCGATTTTGCAAAATCATCAAAGTGCTGTCAATTCCCTCGTGAATGTTCGCCGACTTCCCAGCCGACTCGTCCAACCGGGAAAAATTACGCAAGGATTTGACAATCTCGACAATTCGCTCCGTTCCTACTTGCATCGAACTAAACAATTTTGGGAAATCCTGAGCAATATAATCCAAATCTATTTCATCAATTTTATCCCACACTTGGGTCGGAGGATTAGGACAGTAATCCTGATAAACTTTAATCAATTCCAGCAAGTCTAAACTGTAACGTCTAGCCGGACTGAGATTGCCGTGAATAAAGCTAACTGGGTTATTAATTTCGTGAGCGACACCAGCAACTAACTGACCCAAACTCACCATTTTTTCATTTTGAACGAGCTGAGCTTGAGTGGTTCTGAGTTTGTTAATAGCTGCTTCCAACTCTAGCGCTTTTGAACGTTCTCGCGCTTCCGATTCCTGCAAAGCTGACTCGGCTTGTTTGCGATCGGCAATTTCAGTTTGTGCTTGCTCGAACAGCGTCGATTGCTGGATCGCGATCGCCAACTGCACGCTAATTTGTTTGAGACACTCCACCTCAATTTCCAGCCAGCGGCGGCGGCTCGCGCACTCGTGAGCAATCAACAATCCCCACAACTTCTCGCCTTGCAAAATCGGCACTACCAAATTAGCTCGCACCTGAAATTGACTTAACAAATTAATGTAGCACTCAGAAAGACCTGCTTTGTAAATATCATCCACAGCTACAGTGCGACCTTTTTCGTAAGCAGAAGCATAGCTGTCTTTAAAGCAAGAATCGCTAATAGTCATTCCCTGAAGTGACCGCCAACTTTCATCCACAGACTCAACAGCTACACAACCGCTCCAATCAAGATTAAAACGATAAATAACTGTCCGGTCTGTTTGCAAGAAATGCCGTACTTCAGCAACAGCTTTTGTCAATATTTCTTCTAAATTGAGAGAAGAGCGAATGCGTTCCAGCATCCCTACCACCAAGCGTTCTCGCTTTAATTGCTGGCGCAATATCGCCTCGGCAAGTTTGCGATCGCTAATATCTTCAATCACACCAATTAAGTAGCTCGGCTCCCCAAACCCATCCCGCACCAAAGATACAGTCACGTTAGTCCAGACAAACGAAAAGTCTTTGCGAACAAAGCGTTTCTCAAGTGAATAATTCAAAATTTCCCCAGCTAACAGTCTTTGGCGCGACTCGACATCTGCTGCTACATCTTCCGGGTGAGAAATCTCCCAAACATTTCGTGCTTTCAGTTCCAATTCTGAGTATCCGACAATCTTGCAAAAGCCTTGATTGACCTTCAAAAAATGACCGTCGGGCGACACTTTAACAATGCCAATTGCCGCTTGTTCAAATACAGCTCGAAATCGCTGTTCGCTTTCTTGCAAAGCAATTTCTGATTTTTTGCGATCGGTAATATCCATTTCCGTGCCAAAAAGCCGCACTACTTTGCCCAACTCGTTTTTAACAGCTTGACCTTTACAATTAACGTACCGGATTTCTGCTGGTGAAAAATAGATGCGGTGGTCGATGTCGAAAGCTATCCCTTCAGTCACGGATTTTTGCAAAGCTTTTGTCACCCTTTCTCGGTCATCGGCATGAATTTGCTCTAAAATTTCTTCCATTGTCGGCGGCCGATTCAATTCTCTACCGTAAACTCGAAACACTTGGGCCGACCAAGTAATAATTCCTGCCTCAATATCGAATTCCCAATTCCCCATGCGGGCAATTTTTTGCGCTGCTTGCAACTGCTCGGTCAGTTGTTGCAAAGATTCGATGAACTGTGTTTTTTCGGCTTCGGCTGCCACGCGGGCGCTGATATCTTTGTGAGTACCCGTCATCCGCAACGGCGCCCCCCATTCGTCGTACTCGACTACCTTGCCCATCCCCAAAATCCACTGCCAATTTCCAGCTTTGTTGAGCATCCTAAATTCAAATTCATAGATCTTGATGCCACCTTCAAAATATAAATTTAACGATTCTATTGCCTTCATTCTGTCTTCGGGATGCAGTAAATTTTCCCAACCTTGGAAGTTGTTTTCAATTTCATTGTCTGCGTAACCGAGCATTAATTTCCACTGCGAGTCAAAATAAGTTTCGCCAGTCGCGATATTCCAATCCCACAGCCCCAAAGAGCTGCCTGAAACCGCTAACTGCAATCGCTCTTGACTGAATTTCAATGCCGATTCGGCGCGTTTGAGTTCTGTGAGGTCGGCAATAATCGCCATCATTCCTATTTGTTGACCGGCGCTATCTTTAATGCAGTCAGCTCGCAATTGAGTTTCGATAATTTCGCCATTTTTAGCCTTTAGATCAATTTCACTGCTCCAGGACAAACCTTTCCGCAGGACTTTAAATAACTTTCTCAATTCTTGAGATTTGGCGTACATTACTGCTGGGCCGCCGGCATTATTTAGTTCCTCAACTGTATAGCCGTAGCGCTGAATAAATGCTTGATTGTGATAAATTGAACACCCGTCCAAATCTGCGATCGCGATCGCATCGCTAGCGCTGTCTACGGCTTGAGTTACCAAGCACAGAGTCATTTCGGCGCCTTTGCGAGGGGTAATATCAAAAATCGCTCCGTCAAGCCACAAAACCAACCCTTCTGGATTGTAAGTCGCCCTACCCCTTTGGGACACCCAGCGCACCGCCCCGTCAGCCCGCACAATCCGGTATTCTACATGATACGGCTGTTTCGAGTCTACCGCTGCCCGGACTGTGCGATCGACCATTTCCCTGTCCGCCTTATCGATGATGCTAGCAAAACTCAAGCGGTTGTTGTGAATAAAATCCCCAGCAGCATAGCCGCTAATTGCCTCAAGTTCGTCACTCACAAACAACATCGTCCAATCAGCATCGTACAAGCTGCGGCAGATAGCGCCGGGAATATTCTCAATTAGCGATCGAAATCTGGCTTCGCTCTCCCGCAAAGCTGCTTCCGCCTGTTTTAAATCAGTAATATCCAGCACTATGCCTTCCCAAACTATATCCCCTTCGGGCCCTATCACCGTCGGACAATCAAGTCGTTGCGGTCTCGAAACTCCTCGCATCCACTTAAGTTTTCCCGACGGCACAATCGCGCGCCATTCCTGCTGCCAGGGCTGCATATTTGCCGCAGAAAAAACAATAGATTCTTGAATTTTTGGGAGGTCGTCTGGATGAATGCAACTGAACATAAGTTCGGGATTCTGCTGAATAGTTTCGGGTTCCAATTCATATAAATCGCGGCTGCCAGAAGAAATGTAAGGAAAATATCTTTTGCCGTCGGACGCCAGCCGAAATTGATAAATTATTCCAGGCAAATTAGCAGCAATTTGCTGCAATCTAGCTTGGGTTTCTTGCAGCGCTAATTGTTTCCGCTTATCCTCTGTGATATCTCGAATTATCCCTACCAAAATCTTACTACCATCGGGATTGTCAAACACAGTTTTTTTAGTAGACAGAATGTGCTTTGCACCGCTGGCATCCGTAAAAAATTCCTCTGTTTCGTTTTCTTCCCCCGTGCTAAACACTTGTTCGTCTTTCTCCCAAAAAAAATCAGCTTCTTCTTTGGGGAAAAACTCGTAATCCGACATACCTAGCAGTTCCTCGCGCGGCTTGCCGAGCAGCTTGCAACAAGCATCATTTAACAGTATCCAGCGGCGCTCCTCGTTCTTGAGAAAAATTGGGTCAGCCACTGCATTTATTGTACAATTCAAAAACTTTTTACTGGCTTCCAGTTCTGAGAGTGCTAAAACTTTCTCCGTAATATCGTTGATAGTTCCAGTAGTTCCCTGCGCCGCGCCGTTTTCGCCAAAAATCAAAAATTCCTGAACTTCTACCCAGCGAATTTCGCCATTTTTGGTAAGATATCGAATTTGATAGCAGCAAGATGTTTCTTGATTTTCGAGCGGGCTTCTAAACAAATTTAAATATTGGTGTTGGTCGTCAGCATGAATGTAACTCAAACAGGAATTTCCTAAACTTTCATCAACCGTAAATCCGGTAATTTTCGTCCAAGCCGGATTCAGAAAAGTCCACTTGCCCGCAATATTTGTATCAAAAACTACTTCTTTGATATTGTCAACAACCTGCGGGTATTTTTCTTGACTTTTTTGCCATTCTGCTTGCCGTTTCTGGCGGGCGATCGCGCACTTGAGCGTCCGCACCAGCAGCCGGCTGTCTACTTGGCTTTTCACCAGATAATCTTGGGCGCCGGCAGCAATTAACTCGACGGCCACTTCTTCGTCATCGGCGGCTGTCAGAATGACGATGGGAATATTTATCCCGAAATCTTGCAGCCGGAAAAAAGAATTAAATTTTTGACTGTCAGGAAGTGAAAGATCTAATAAAATTACATCAAAAATCTCGCGGCTTAAAATTTCTATAGCTTCCCGGAGGCGAACCACATTGGTCGTCTCAATTAATTGTCCCAGTCGGCACTCAGACAGCAGTTCTTGAATAAATTCTACATCTTCTGCACAGTCTTCTACTAAAAGAACTTTCAAGCAAGCAGGCGTTAAAGTTGATGCAAAAACAGATTTCATTTTGCTATTTTTTACTAAAGAAAAAATCGCAGCAGCGGATGCAGCTACCTAGCTCATTTTTGGGGAACTTGAACCACAGGCTTTAGGGTGCGCTGGGTGCTTGCAGACGCCCCAGATTTATTTGTAGAATTGAGTTGTTCGCTGCAAGTTGTCCGTCTCGCCCCAAACCTAGTGGCCCAAAATAATACTCTTTCCGATATTGCAACTCCCCTGTATTTTAAATTTACAACCTTTGGCAGGGAAATAGCAAGGGGCAAGGCAAAAGACTGTGGCTCTAGAAAAACTTTGAGTCCTGACTCCAAACCTAGGGAAACTACAGTGAATTTACGGAACGCCCTAGGAGATTGTATCCGTTGAATTACTGAAAACTAGCTTTGGTTCGTAGTGAGGACTTTAGTCCTTCTTTATCTCAAAGAAAGGACTAAAGTCCTCAGTACGAACCTAATTATGAACTTAATTATGGTTGTTTAATCGGAACTAACAATTAGCTTTGGTTCGTAGTGAAGACTTGAGTCGTTCTCGAACTCAAAGAAAGGACTAAAGTCCGAACGATCGAACCTGATTGTGAACTTAATTATGGTTGTTTAATTGGACATGATTTTACTTTGTTGAGTCAATTAATTTTTCGGCTGCTTGGGTAAAACAACTGTAAATACGCTGCCTTCTCCGAGATTACTGCTAATAGCAATCTCACCACTAAAAGGTTTTAAAAGTTCAATACAAGTATAAAGCCCGAGACCAGTTCCTGTTGGTTCCCCTTCTATTTTTTCTTCACCTTTAGGCGGCTTTGACGTATAAAAAGGGTCAAAAAGTTTTGACAAATCTTCAGGTGCTATGCCGCATCCCGTATCTGCAATATCCATGTATATGTTCGAGTCGTCTTGCCGAGTCACGATTGTTAGTTCCCTACTTTTTCTTTCCCACATCGCATCCATTGCATTATTTATTAAGTTATAAAATACTTGAGAAATATAGGAATAAATTAAGGGAATACTTTCAATTTTCTCGTCATAAAAGTATTTTTTTCTAATTTTATTCTTAAAATAAAGATTGCCTTCCAAGAGCTGAATTTCTCGCTGCACTAAATCGTTGATATTCACAGGATGCAAATCTTGGTTTTGTTCTTTCCTACTTTTCATCATCAGAGTATCCATGATCTGATTGATTTTTGTGACAGCTTGAAAAATATACTTGGTATAATTTAAAAAAGTGTCTTCTTGAATTTTTGTGGCTTTTGTTTCAATCAAATCGACGCTTGTCTGGATCACTTGCAGCGGACTTTTGAGGTTGTGCACCATTCCCTGGGTCAAACGTCCGATGATGGCTGTTTTTTCCTGGTCGATCAATTGCTTGGTTTTTTGTTCGACAAGTCTTTCCAGGTTTTGGTTGAGGTGGGCTAGTTCGAGGTTTTTTTCTTCGAGTTTTTGTTGCAAGTTGCGGATTGTCAAGTGAGTTTGAATGCGGCTCAACACTTCTTCGTGCTGGAAAGGCTTGGTGATGTAGTCAACGGCTCCTGTCTGAAAGCCTTTTACTTTATCAAGCGTCTCGGAAAGGGCGCTCATGAAGATGATGGGAATGTCTCGGGTTGACGGGTCTGCTTTCAAACGCAGGCAAGTTTCAAAGCCGTCAATTCCGGGCATCATGATATCCAAAAGAATCAAGTCGGGATGGATGTATTCAATTTGCTCGATCGCACTTTCGCCGTCTAGAGCCACTAATACCTTAAAGCCGTAATTCCTTAACAGCTCGAAAAGTACGTCAAGATTTGTTTGGTTGTCATCGACAATTAGTATGATGCTTCTTTCGGAATTCTTATCGTTCATATTCAAGGGAAAAATTCAATTTTTTGAGTTGTGAGTTGTCGGTTGTGAATTCATATCGGATTCAAGCTATTTTCTGCGGCTCTAGAAACCCGGTTGCTTCGTAGATGCTTCTATTTGCAATAACCTCTTTTAGGGCAATACTGTTGGGTTAACAGTGTTTATTTTCCGGAGATCCCCCTAAATCCCCCGTATAGTCGGGGGACTTTGAGAAGAATCCTGTCCCCCCCCTTTTAAGGGGGGAGTAGGGGGCAAGAATTCGGGGGGATCGGGTTTAATCCAAGCGTATTGCGTTATTGACAATGATGCTCGGGGCGTGAGATTTAACTGATTTTAATTTATCGGTTAGCTACCATCAATTTTAGGGCAAATGTTGCTTCAAAAAATCTCGAATTTGCTTGAGCTGAAATCCTTTAGCAAGTTGGCGAACGTGCTGAACGAAAGGGACTAATGTCGGGTCAGAATTTTCTAGTTTAGCAGTTTCCTCCAGAATAGCCTCAATATCGCCCATAGCAGCCAATCTTAACAAGACAAAGACTGACTCTGAACCAGGAGACACTATTGTTGAGTCAGCAATCGCAATGTCCGATAATGATTTGGGAGTTTGAGCTTTGCGTTTTTTGGTTTCCGATCCTTCTTCGTAAATCCATTCTAGTCTCAAATGCAGGCGCAATAATTCTAAAAGCTCGTTAGTTTGAATCGGTTTGGTGAGAAAATGATCGCAACCTGCAAGTATGCTTTTTTGCTTGGTAGCCTCGTAAACGCTAGCCGACAAAGCAAGGATAACCGCATCTTTTAATTCTGGCAACTGTCGCAGCCGCCTGGTAGCTTCCCAGCCGTCCATTACGGGCATCAGCAAATCCATTAAAATTAGATCCGGTAGAAATGCCTGTGCTTTGTGCAAGCAGTCTTCGCCGTCTGTGGCTTCTGCAATTTCAAAGCCCAAACGAGAAAGCAGCCTGTGCAGCATGGCACGATTTACTTCGTGATCGTCCACGAGCAGGATTTTCCGCTGGCTGCCTCTAAAACCGATAAGCCGGCGTTTTTCTTGTGTGGAGGGGGTTTCAGAATATTCTGCGACTGCGGGCAAGTCTATATCCAACCAAAATATGCTGCCTTTGCCGGGGGTACTTTGGACGTGAATTTGGCTGCCCATTATTTTGACTAATTTTTGGCTGATGGAAAGTCCTAGTCCGGTACCTTCGACGAAATTGTTACGATCGCCCACTTGATGAAAAGGCAAAAATATTTCTTCTAATTTATTTTGCGGGATGCCGATGCCGGTATCTTCGATTTGAAAGCGAATTTTAGCGGTTGGGGCGCTCTCGACTTTTGTTGCTGTTATCGCCTCGGGCGCTTCTGCGGTTTGGGGCGCTCTCGACTTTTTCGGAGCGTCTAAATTGGCCGTCAAATTGATTGTTTGAGTAGCAACTTCTGCTGTCAAATTAGACTTCGCCCAGTGGGTTTGAGGATAATTTTCTGCGTAACCGACTTTGAATGTCACGCCACCGCTCTGGGTAAACTTAACCGCATTGCTGAGCAAATTAATCAAAACTTGGCGCAACCTGATTTCATCAACAAAAACGTAGTCGGGCAGCGCCGACACCTGCTCGTAATTAAAAGCAATTCCTTTTTGATGCGATCGCATCTGGAACAGATTGACAATACTTTTAACAAAGCTGGGAAAATGCAGGTTTGTCGGTGACAGTTCCATTTTGCTAGCTTCGATTTTCGAGAGGTCTAAAACGTCATTAATCAGGGTTAGCAGGTGGTTGCCGCACTGGTGAACGTTGTTGAGACTTTCCTGCTGCTCCGCAGTTAAATTCTTATCCGGTTTGAGCAGTTGAATGTATCCTAAAATCCCGTTCAAAGGCGTCCGCAATTCGTGGCTCATGTTGGCGAGAAAGTCGCTTTTAGCGCGGTTGGCAGATTCGGCGGCTTCTTTGGCTAATTGCAGGGCGGCTTCGGCTTGTTTTCGATCGGCAATTTCGGTTTGTGCTTGTTCAAACAGCGTCGATTGCACAATGGCGATCGCCAACTGCACCCCCAATTGTTTCAGGCACTCTGCCTCCAATCTCTGCCAGGGACGCGGGCCCGTGCAGTGGTGGGCTATCAACAGCCCCCACAAGTTTTCGCCTTGCAAAATCGGCACTACCAGACTCGCTCTCACTTGGAGGCGAGTCAACAAACTCAAGTAACAGTCGGCGATGCCGGCATTGTAAACATCTTCTGTGGCTCTAATTCTGCCATCTTGGTAAAGAGGAACGTAGGCTTCCCCAAAACAGGGGTCGTAAATTTCCATTCCTATAATTGATAGGGAATTTTCGTCAACCGACTCGACAGCGATAAACCCGCTCCAATCCGGCTTGAATTGGTAAATTACAGTGCGGTCTACTTGCAAAAAATGCCGCACTTCTTCGACTGCTTTGGTGAGAATTTCTTCTAAATTGAGAGAAGAGCGAATGCGTTCCAGCATGGCTACTGCCAACTGTTCGCGCTTTAATTGCTGGCGCAAAAGTGCTTCAGATTCTTTGCGTCTTGTGATGTCGGTAATCACGGCAATTAAGCCGATTGAATTGCCATTTATCTCTTTAATGCTGTCGGCTCGCACCAGAGCGGTAACAGCTTCATCGCTCTTGGTTCGGAGGGCAACTTCGCCGCACCAAGAGCGACCTTTGCGAATGTTTTTATAGATTTTCTTGTAACTTTTAGGCCGGACGTAAAGGGCGGCGCTATCGCCTAGCTCGTTGAGTTCTTCCACCGTGTAGCCGTAACGCTGAATAAAGGCTTGATTGTGGTAAATAGACCGCCCTTTCAAGTCGGCGATCGCGATCGCGTCGCTGGTACTTTCGACGGCTTGAGTGACCCGCAGCAAAGCTAATTCTGCTGCTTTGCGATCGCTGATATCAGTCATCGAACCCACCATCCGCAGGGGGTTTCCGGCTTCGTCCCAGACTGCTTGAGCGCGGGCGAGCACCCACTTGTAACTGCCGTCTTTGGATTGCAAGCGGTATTCGGCGGCATAATGGGGGGTTTGGCGATCGAGATAATCTTGGATTGTGGCTTGCACTCGATCGCGATCGTCTGGATGGATGCGATCGATCCATTCGCTGTTGCTGCTGTCGATTTCGCCCTCTGCGTAACCGATAATTTCTTGCCAGCGGGCCGATCTAAAAGCTTCATCTGTTTGAAGATTCAAGTCCCAAATTCCGTCTTGATTGCCTTTAAGAACTAACTGCCAGCGTTCTTCGCTTTTACGCAATTCTTCTTCGGCTTGTTTGCGCTGAATGTGAGAACCCAACTGAGTCGCCACCGCCTTGACCAACTCTACTATACGCGGTTCCATAATCGATCGCTCGCGCTTGCAGAACAGTAAAACTGCCAGAACCTCTTTCTTAGCGCGGATTGGCACTCCGAAACAAGCTTTCAATCCGACTGCTGCCGCCATTTGCGATCGGGCAAAAAATGAATAATTGACTACAGAAACATCTTCAATCCATTCTACCTTTCTGGTTGACCAAATCCGTCCCGGCACTCCCAATCCGGGCGCGAATCTAATTTTCTTACTTTCGCGGCCAAACCTATCTAAATCGCGATCGCTAGCATACCAACTTTCGCTGTGTTCCAAAACAGTACCGTTAGCAGCGGGCATCCAAGCTTCCGCAAAATCCCAGCCGATCGCAGTGCACAGCAACCGCAGGATATCAGGGAGAGCGCTGTGAAAATCAACCGACTGACTAATGGCTTGAGTTGCTGCCAGCAACAGCTTAATTTCATCTTCTGCTTGCTTGCTTTCTGTAATATCAGTTCCCGTGCCGAGAATTTGTTTTAACTTGCCGTCTGCTGTTTTGGCAAATACAGTATCTCGGCTGACAATCCAGCGCCAAGAACCATCCTTGTGCCTGACGCGGTATTCAATTTCAAAGATCTCTCCTTCTGTACCCGTTGCGACTTGCTGTAAATAATCAGGCATTTTGAGGGCATCTTCCGGGTGCATTAAAGTTGACATCAACGGCCCCATTGCCTCAATCTCATCTACTGTATAGCCAATAATCTGGGAGATAGAAGCATTCGCATAAATATTTTTTTGTTCTATCAAGTCGTAAACATACAAAATATTAGGACTTGCCTCAGCAATGCGATCGCCGAACCGCTTGCTATCTTGCAAGTCTGCTTCTGCTTTCTTTTTCGCAGCAATATCGCGAACGATGCAAATGATTTCCCCGTCTGGTAGCATTGTCAGCGAGACATCTATAGGGACTTTCGAGCCGTCGCGGCGGCATCCTACTGCTTCGGTGATGTAATAACCTTTCTGCACTAAAGCCGGCACAACTTCTTGCTCGAACCTTTGCAATTCTGCACCTTCGTAGAATACTTTCCAACTTTTGCCTAACAGTTCTTCGAGAGAGTCGTAACCGTAGATTTTTAGTCTGGCTGCGTTGGCATAAATCACTTCTCCGCCGGCATTGAGCATGGCGATACCGTCGGAAGTTTTTGCCATTGCCACTGCTTGTCGCTGGAGTTTTGACTCAAAACGTTTGCGGCTGGTGATGTCGCGGACGATCGCAATAATTTCGTCATCCGTGCAGAAGACTATTCTCGCTTCAAAATCGCACAGTACCTCCTTAATTTGCAGTTGATATTCTACAACTTGAATTTCGCCGGTGTCGCTCGCTTGTTGATTGCCGGACAAGATTTTTTCAGCAAAAGCAGCAGGTAATATGTCTTGTGCTTTTTTGCCAATAAATATGTTTTCCGGTACAAGCGTTTGGAGGTCTTTTGCAGGTTTGAAGTCTACAAAAGTGCCGTCGGCACGACAGCGAAATATCATATCGGGTATCGCGTTTAAAAGAGCGCGATTAGTGGCTTCGCTTTTACGCAATTCAGCTTCAGCTTGCTTGCTCAATGTAATATCTCGGGCCACTGCATAAATTAAACTTTCTTCGGCAAAGGGCGATGCCGTCCACGACAGCCATTTATAAGTACCATCTCGGCAAAGATAGCGGTTTTCTAAGTTAATAACGGGGTTGCCTTGTTTGATTTTTTCTAATTCAGCTATAGTTTTTGCTCGGTCTTCTGGATGCAATAATTCTAGAAAAGGTTGGGCTATAAGTTCGGCTCTGCTGTAACCTAATAAAGTAGACCAAGCGGGGTTTAAGCGTTTGAAATAGCCGTCAAAACCTGCAATGCAAAGTAAATCCAGCGAGATATTAAAAAATCGATCGCGCTCTTGTTGGGTTTGTTTTAATTCGGTGACATCCATCACCAAACCGTCCCAAATTATATCGCCGTTGGCTTGTTTTTGCGGTCTCGACGCGCCAGAGAGCCATTTCACTCGTTCTCCCACAACTTGCCGCCACTGGTGTTGCCAAGCTTGCTGAGTGGCCGCTGAAGTTGCGATCGATCGCTGCAAGTCTGAGATGTCATCTGGGTGAACCTTAGCAAAAGCCAAGCCGGCATTTTCTTCTATTTCTTCTGGGTGTAAATTGTAGAGCTGCCAACTGCCAGAAGAAACGTAAGAAAAAGATGCTTTGCCATCAACAGATAGTCGATATTGATAAATCATTCCCGGCACGTTAGCGGTGATTATTTGAAATCGAGCTTCGCTTTCCTGCAACGCTATTTGCTGGCGCTTGTAGTCGGTCACATCTCGCATTATTCCCACCAACATTTTAGTGCCGTCGGGTTTGTTAAAAACAGTTTTTTTAGTAGATATAATGCCTTCTTGACCTCCGCCAACTGTAAAAGTTTCTTCCGTTTGCTCGGGGATGCTTGTTTGCAATATTTGCTCGTCTTGTTGTCTAAAAAAATCGGCTTGTGCTGGGGGCAAAAACTCATATCCCGACTTCCCTATCAGTTCCGATCGCCCTTTTCCCATCAATTCGCAAAAAGCATCGTTTAATACAACCCACCTGTGCTGCTCGTCCTTGACAAAAATCGGGTCGGGAGTAGCATTAATCGTGTGATTTAAAAACTCTTCTGATGCTTTTAATTCGGCTTCGTAGCGGTAGCGATCGCTCACATCCAAGACTACTTTAATCATCCGGTCGATCGAGCCATCCCGGCCGCGAATGCAGCGCATGGAAACCCGAGTATAAACTATTTGTCCGTCTTTTCTGCGCCACCTTTTATCTAAAAAATAGCCTTCGCTCTCCCCAGCCAAAATTTTATTTAACTGCTCTAAACTGGCGGGCCAGTCTTCTGGAAAACCCCACTGTTCCCAATTTCCGTGCAAAAGTTCTTGGCGATCGTATCCGAGCAAATCGCACAAAGCATCGTTAACTTCCAACCACTGGCATTTTTCGGGTTCTGAGGGGGAATTTGGAGGAGCAATAATCGCAATTCCGACGAGGGAATTCTCGACTACCGAGCGATATTTTTCTTCGCTTTTTTGCAAAGCTTCTTGGTTGTGCTGCCGCTCGACTGCGTAGCGGAGCGATCGCATTAACACTTCGCTGTCGATTTTTCGCTTGACTAGATAATCCTGAGCTCCGGCTTGGATTGACTGCACGGCGAGTTGTTCGTCGTTGCGGGCTGTCAGGACGACGATCGGAGTATTGAGGCTGTATTCTTGTATCTTGACAATTGTACTTAAGTCTTGGCTGTCTGGCAGCGAAAGGTCTAGTAAAATCACATCAAAATGTTCGCCGACCAAAATTTGCTGCGCTGTACTCAGACGCTCTGTACGGCTTACTGACAGCCTTTGGGACTCGGCTCTGCTGACATTTGTTTCTAATAACAATTCTTCGATCAGATCGGCTTCGGCTTGATTGTCTTCGACCAGGAGAACTTTAAAGCCGTTTCGCTTTGCGGTGGGGCTCAAAACTGATATCATATACCTTGTTTTTTGTCATAAGGCAGTCGAGCTAACTATTATAGCATATAAATAATTGAATCGCTAAAATGTCGGTTACAAAAAATAAAATATTTTTGTTCAACAGCTACAATACTCTACATCGGCTGTGTTTTTGCTGCAAGTAGGTAAACTCAATTATAGGTCAAACTTTTACGGTTTTTAGCAGCTCGGTTTTTTGAGGGAAACGAAGCTGCTTTGTGTTGTGTTTTTTGGGCGATCGCCCCCGGCAGCCGATCGCCCCCGACAACGGCCCCTTGGTTGCCTTTACAGTACCAACACAATCCGAGCGCTATCCCCGCACCGCTGCGCGCCCAAAAAAAGGGTATGAATTATGTTTGATCTTCACCTTTCCACTCGTTTTTCGTATGATAGCTTACAAAAACTCCAGGCTGCCATTTCTTTACTATTTGCAATTAATTAAATAAATCTTCCCTCGGGGTATTGCCATTTAGGAAAAAAGTTATAATATTGAAATAGAGGCAATCAAAAACTCGGGTAGAGACCGCCTCTGGAAACATCCGATAATTGGCGCAACAGAACGACATTAAAAAAATGACCCTCCTGGGTTTACCAGAAAGAATTGGTTGAAAGCCCGCCCGCCTTTGAGGGAGAAATTAAAATCAGACTATTCATTACTCTAATCCTCTTCCTTCTAGGTAGAGGTCGCCTTCAAACTGTCCCTGGTCAACTGTCAACTGTCAACTGTTGAATGTCCTTCGATCCAGCCCAAAAACCGAGACAAGCTCCCAAAACGAGTCGCCAGCAGCCCAAAAAATTAGACTAAGAGTTCAAGCTAGCAGATTCATCTGTGGTGGAGTAAATCTCAAAGCTAAAATCTCAAATCGACTGGCCGCACTGAGCAGAAGTTGAGAGGAAAAAAGCAATGCTCGAAAAATTAGCAATTCAAGAAAAACAAGTTTTAATTCCCAAAGAAAAAGCCTTGGTGTTGTGGTTTGATGAAGTCGGCATCGACGACATCCCATTAGTAGGCGGGAAGAATGCTTCATTGGGCGAAATGATCCAACAGTTAACTTCCAAAAAAGTCAGCGTCCCCAATGGATTTGCAACTACAGCATACGCTTACCGCTACTTCATCGAGTCGGCGGGTTTAGAAGCAAAATTGCGCGAAATTTTTGCAGATTTAGACGTAGAAGATCTCCAGAACCTGCGACAAAAAGGCAAGCAAGCACGGGCATTGATTCTGAATACACCGTTTCCGCGAGACTTGCAAGCGGCGATCGCCCACGCTTACGATCGCACAGTCGATCGCGAAGGCGACAATACAGACGTAGCAGTGCGTTCCTCCGCCACCGCCGAAGACTTACCAGACGCCAGTTTCGCCGGACAGCAAGAAACCTACCTCAACGTCCACGGCTGCACCAGCGTCCTCCAATGCTGCCACAAATGCTTCGCCTCCACCTTCACCGACAGAGCGATTTCTTACCGCCAACAGCGAGGTTTCGACCACTTTGAAGTCGCCTTATCCGTCGGCGTGCAAAAAATGGTGCGATCGGACTTAGCATCCTCCGGCGTCATGTTCAGCATCGACACCGAAACCGGCTTCAAAAATGCCGCCTTAATCACCGCCGCCTACGGATTAGGAGAAAACATCGTTCAAGGAGCAGTAAACCCCGACGAATACCTAGTTTTCAAACCTACATTAAAACAAGGTTTCCGTCCAATTCTCGACAAACGCCTCGGCACCAAAGACATCAAAATGGTGTACGACCTCGGCGGTTCCAAATACACCAAAAACGTCTCGGTAGCGCCAATAGAACGCGCTAAATACGCCCTTAACGATGAAGAAATTCTGCAACTAGCACGTTGGGCAGTATTAATAGAAGAACACTACTCCCAAGTCCGCGGCACCTACACGCCAATGGACATCGAGTGGGCAAAAGATGGCAATACAGGCGAACTATTCATCGTTCAAGCGCGGCCGGAAACAGTACAATCACAAAAATCCGCTACAGTTTTGCGGAACTACAAATTGCAAGGTTCCAGCGCAATTTTGGCAACAGGGCGCGCCGTTGGCGAAGCCATCGGACAAGGTAAAGCCCGCGTAATTTTAGACGTTCACCAAATCGCTGACTTTGAAGCAGGGGAAGTTCTTGTCACCAACAAAACTGACCCGGATTGGGAACCGATCATGAAAAAAGCCAGGGCGATTGTCACCAATTCTGGCGGCCGCACTTGTCACGCGGCGATCATTGCCCGGGAAATGGGAATCCCCGCCATTGTCGGCACCGGCGACGCTACCAAAGTCTTGCAAAACAATCAAGAAATCACTGTTTCTTGTTCCGAAGGAGACGAAGGCAAAGTTTATTCCGGTTTAGTTCCTTTTGAAATTCAAGAAATTGCGATCGACAATTTGCCCCGCACCCGCACTCAAATTTTAATGAACGTCGGCAACCCAGAAGAAGCTTTTGGTTTGTCAGCAATTCCTTGCGACGGCCTAGGGTTAGCGCGGCTAGAATTCATCATCGCCAACCACATCAAAGCGCATCCCCTAGCACTGATTCACTTTGATGAATTGACCGACGAATCTGTCAAGCGCCAAATTGCCAAACTCACAGCGCTTTACGAACACAAACCCGATTTCTTTACCGACAAACTAGCGCGGGGAATTGCCACCATCGCCGCCGCATTTTATCCCAATCCCGTCATCGTGCGGATGAGCGATTTCAAGAGCAACGAATATGCTAATCTGCTGGGAGGGCGGCAGTTTGAACCGAAGGAAGAAAACCCGATGCTCGGGTGGCGCGGCGCTTCTCGTTATTATGACCCGAATTACCGCGAAGCTTACGCTTTGGAATGCCTTGCTTTGAAGCGAGTTCGCGATGAAATGGGCTTGACAAATGTGATTCCGATGGTTCCGTTTTGCCGCACGCCGGAGGAAGGGCGCAAAGTCTTGGCCGAGATGGCAAAACACGGTTTAGTTAAGGGCGAAAATGGCTTGCAGGTTTATGTGATGTGCGAATTGCCCAGCAATGTGATATTTGCTGACGAATTTGCCCAAGTTTTTGACGGATTCTCGATCGGCTCTAACGACTTAACTCAGCTAACATTAGGATTAGACCGGGATTCTGCCTTAGTCGCCCACATCTTTGACGAACGCAATGAGGCTGTGAAGCGGATGGTGGAAATTGCCATTAAAGCTGCCAAGAAGTACGATCGCAAGATTGGCATTTGCGGCCAAGCGCCCAGCGATTATCCTGAGTTTGCTCGCTTCTTGGTTGAGTTGGGAATTGATTCGATTAGTTTGAATCCCGATTCGGTGTTGAAGACTTTGCTTGATGTTGCTAAGGTGGAGGCTTCGAGTGCGGTGATGGATTTAGCGGCCCAGGTTGCTAAAGTTTAAGGGAGTATCTCAGTTTTGCATTTATAGTGCGAGCTGTCGCGAGCTCGCGTGCTTATACACGCTTTGCTGTGCGGGGACAGCACTCAAATAAAAAAATCCTTTTTACAAACATGAGATGCTCCCAAGTGTAACCCCTCTCCCGTTCGTAGTGAGGACTTTAGTCCTCTGATTTAGAGAGGACTAAAGTCCTCACTACGAACCTTACCAGCAAACGGTTAACGCACGGGCGGCATAGTTTGAAATTTCACTGGGAACTTTCCTGATTTAAAACCGTCTGTTGCCCGATGATTTTAGCTTCGGGATTATGTAAATAAAAAAAAAGATTATTCACAAAAGCTCTGAAAATGTGTTTACAGTTCTCCTGATTATTGTCATAGGTTTAGCTCCGTCGCTAGTGTCTTTGTGGGTGATGCGCTCAGCAAGCAGGCAAGCTAGCGAGGGAATTGCAGCGGCCAGGCGGGCGGTAGCAAATAGACCCCTGCCTACTCAACTAGCAATGGGCGATCGCACTTACGTAGAAGGCCTCGGTTATCCGATCGGCGATATCACTTGCGAGTATAACGCCCGCTCTAATTACATCCGCTGCGCGGTCAATCCTTCTGGGCCCTGTCAAGATTGTCGGTACTATCAACCCCGAGCTCTTGACGTTCGCGGTGAAAAGATATAGGTTGTATTGGGGCTTGTATCTACGAAGATTTGCTGAGGTAGTAATCCATCAGTTAATATGTACTTACGTGTAAGGGTTGTTGTTGGAGCTTTTTGGGGACGAGCCGCGTCCAAAGGGAGCAATTAAAACCTAATCGAGCAGTATTGCTGGGTTAAATTTGCCATAACTAGCCGATGGCGATCGGTGTTTTTCTAGTTGAGGACTTGCGCTCGGAAACCAGATTTAGATTGTAAATCTTGGTTGGGTTGCAAAAAATCTAGGAATAAATCGGGTTTCTACTCTCTTGGGCGTAACTGAGGGAGAGCCAGGAAAATCGCAAGTAGCTCACCAGCAAATCTGTAAATCGATTTCTCCAAAACATCATGAAAAATTCAGCACTAACAATTGTCTCCAGCATTTACCTCAAACAGAAATCCGCTCGAAGACTCTAAATTGAAATTTTGAGAAGTTGCTTGCGGGCGACAAGATTCTATTTTTGGCGATCGCAGATGAACGCAGTCTCAAACCTGGATTGTTGTCACTAACTAGACTGCAAGTCATAAATTTTTAATCCGCCTCGTCGATACAGGGTATGCCGATTTCAATTAAATTACACCGCCCAAAAACAATGCAGACAAGCCCCCGACTCAAGTCGCGAGCAGCCCAAAATTTTAGACTTTAGACTAAAGTTCAAGCTCCCAGATTCATCTTTAGAGTCAATCTAAAATCTAAAATCGTTCGACGGAGTGAAGTCGAAGTCTAAAATCTCAAATTGACTGACACGAATTTTTTATGAGGCTGCATAGAATTCCGAAATCCGAAATCCGATCCCCCCTAACCCCCCTTAATAAGGGGGGGACAAGAGTCATTTCAAAGTCCCCCGACAATCAGGGGAATTTAGGGGGATCGGAATATATGCAACGCCCCATTAAATTGGTATGACACGAATTGGTTTAAGGGTTATATAAGCTGTCAGGGCTCGCATCCCAACAACATACCTCATCTTTCTGATAACCGCTATAGATTATGAGGGTTTAAACTGTCCAGTCCCAGCCCTCGCGCAGGCGATACAGCACTTTTGCTGGTCAATGAAGTAGAAAAAACAGGTTTCGCTCCTGGGCGGTGTCTCCGTACAGGTAATGACGGGTTCCGAAGTGTAGTCGATCGACATTAAATCGGCTGTATTTCCCATGCTATCCAATAGCAAGATAGCAAAAATTTTGCTGAGGAAAATCCGGCTGTTGCTATTTCTAACACCATACAGTTTCAGTTAAAAAAGCTTCCCCTAACCCCCCTTAAAAAAAGGGAGGGAAAGAACTTCTCTTTCGTCCCCCAACTATGATGGGGATGCTGCAAGGGAGCTCCGGGTAAGAAACAGCGATCGCTGAACAGTTTTGCTTTCTAACAGTCAAAAAACAGAGCGTCTAACTCTCAATTAAACCTTTTTTTAAAGGTGATAATTATCACCTTTAAATGGGTATGTTATACACAATCAGCGAGGTAATCATACCATGAAAAGCATTGGCAACAAACCAATTTTCCTGAACCCACAAAAAGCAGGTGATACCACAAGCATTGCTGGGAATTATTCCCGAACGAAAGCAACTCATACTCAACAACAAATAAAAAAAATAAACGCAGACTGGTCTTTCCTGTCCCCAAAAATCGGTGGCGGCGCGGGAGTTGAACACCTAGAGAGAGAATTGGTGCGATCGACCGAATCGGTGGGCCCCCGAACTGTAAAAAATATACTGTTCATCGATGCCAAAGTAGAGAATAGCGACAGCTTGGCAAGAGGAGCAACAGCGGGTACAGAGGTATTTGTACTGGACTCGATCGCGGATGGAGTCGATCGAATTACTAGAATTCTGACTAATTGCAGCAATTTAGACAGCGTTCAAATAGTTGCTCACGGTGAAGAAGCCAGAGTACAACTGGGGTCAGCAGAACTGTGCAGCGACAACTTAGAAAGCTACAGCCATTTGTTGCAGCAATGGGGAAACTCCCTCAGCGAGAGAGGAAATATCTTATTATTGGCTTGCCGTGCAGCAGCCGGGGAAAGCGGCGCAGCCTTCGTGCGGCGACTCAGTGAAATTACGGGTAGAGATATTGCAGCTTCCACAGGCTTGGTAGGGAGTGCGGCACTCGGTGGCAATTGGGAATTAGAATTTGCCACAGGAGAAATAGGGGCGAGGATTGCCGTTGAGCAAGAGGTACTGGAGGCATACAGCGGAGTCCTCGGTACCTTAGTCAACGAAACATTTAGGAACGCCACAGTCAGGGGGCCTTGGACTTACCGAGGAAAAAACGGGGTATACGATCCAAGTTTACCATTTACCCCTACCCAACAAAATCTTCCAGGCATCACCGGCGGAACTGTATCGGGCATAATTCCAGCCTTGGGGGGCGACACTCCCGGAAACGGCGTTCTGCAGTTAACCCCAGCAGATGCAGAGAAAAACGCTTTCGTCCTCTACAACAACCCTATTCCTTCCACTGACGGCCTCAAAGTTACGTTTGACTTTTTTTCCTACGGTTCAACTGAGCAAAATAACGCTCCAAGCGGAACCTTTATTACTCCGCAGCCTGGGGATGGCATTAGTTTCTTTCTAATTGACGGCACGGCATCACCAACCAGTGCTGGGGGATTCGGTGGATCTCTCGGTTATGCTCCTCTGATACGGCCGCCTAGCCCCATTTTTCCCGGTGACAATATTCCTGGTATTAGTGGGGGTTATTTAGGCATCGGACTTGATGAGTATGGGAATTTTTCAGCAGACACAGAAGGAAGATCGGGTCCTACTCCACCTCCTTTTCCCGGCGAACCTGGTCCCCCTCCCGGATCTCCTTTTGACCCCACTGTTCCTCCGCCCGATCCTAATGAGGGTCAGCGTATTGGATACAGACCTGATTCAGTAACGCTCAGAGGTAGGGAAGGTAATAATTACCCGATGTTAAGCCAGACCTTCGCTCCATTAGGCATTGATAACATTCCTACGAGTATTGACTTTAGAAACCCCGCTTTTAATTTCAGCAATACGTTCACAACGGATCGCAATTCAGCGAGAAGAGCGATTCAAATTACATTAGACCCGTCTAATTCGGCAACACCAAATCGTCTCATCGTTGCCTTAGATCGGGATTTGGACCGCATCTACGAAACTACTCTGATCAGCATCACTGACCTGGCAGCCGTGAATGGGCCAATACCAACAATTTTCAAATTTGGTTTTGGCAGTTCCACAGGAAGAGCCAATAACATTCACGCACTTCAAAACCTGGTAGTGGAGACAGTCAATCCTACTCCCACCAGCTTTGCTGATGTAGCCACCATCAAAAGCGGCCCGCAGTTCATCAAACCAACTGCTGGCAGTATTACCTACACCATCACTACTACTAACAAGGGGACATCGCCGGCTCAAAATGTTTTAGTTCAAGACGAATTGCCTCCGGAACTCGTTCCAGCAGGCGGAGCCGATCCCACTCGCCAGATCAGTGGCGGCGGCCTGTACTCAACCACGACGCGGAACGTCACCTGGCCGATAATTCCAGTTCTCAATGTCAATCAGAGCGTCACCTACACCTTGTCAGTTGCTTTACCCGCAGGTTTAGCTAGTGGTAGGACTTTAACCAACTCGGCATTCAGCAGTGCGGCGACATTCGACCCCGACCTCCGCAACAACGACGGTTCAGGGCCCCTAGGCAAACAACAGACTACTCTGAGCCCTACTGTTGCCGACCTCGTTACTACCAAAAGCGGCCCCGTCACTTCTGTTGCCGGGTCAACGATTACCTATACCCTGACCACAGCCAACCTGGGGCCAGACCCCGCTCTCAACGCGACTATCACTGACAGCATTGTCCCTGGTTTAACTGGAGTCAGCGCATCGGACGGCGGCACTTACGATCCGGTTACAGGCATTGTCACCTTCCCGGTGCTGCCATCCCTAGCCATCAGTACAGTTAACCGCACCATCAGTTTTGTCGCTCCACCGACCCGTACTTCAGTCAGCAACACGGCTCGCAGCAGCTCGGACACACCCGACCCCTTTCCCCTCAACAACGACGGCAGCGCCACCAATAAAGACGGCACTCCGACGAATTCCACCGTCCTCACGACTATTACGCCCAGCGCCGATCTGGTAACAACCAAAAGCGGGCCGACGGGTGCCTCTCCCGGAACCCCTGTCAGCTACATAATAACCACATCCAACAAGGGCCCGAGCCAAGCAGATGGCGTCACGATTACTGACAGCATCATTCCCGGTTTGACGGGAGTCACGGCATCCGACGGCGGCAGCTACAACGCAGCTACCGGAATTGTCACATTCCCTGCTGTGGCGATCGCCAGTGGCATTACAGTCAATCGGACGATCGGCTTTGTACCCCCAGCGACCCTGCCCTCAATCAGCAACACGGCTCGGAGCAGCTCAGCCACTCCCGACCCCACCCAAGGCAACAACGACGGCACAAACCCTGAGTCCCGTGTCAGCACTACGCTCGGAGCTATTGCCGATGTTGTTACCAGCAAAAGCGGGCCCACCGCTACTACGGCCGGTCGCACAATCACCTACACAATTAGCACAGCCAACATCGGTCCGAGTCAGGCCGAAGGCGTCACGATTACTGACAGCATCATTCCCGGTTTGACGGGAGTCACGGCCTCCGACGGCGGCACCTACAACGCAGCTACCGGGATTGTCACATTCCCCGGGATTGCACTCGCCAGTGGCGCATCAGTCAGTCGGACGATCGGCTTTGTCGCCCCAGGTACCCTGACCTCAATCAGAAACACGGCTCGGAGTACCTCGACGACTCCCGACCCGATCGGCACCAACAACGACGGCAGCACTACCAATCAAGACGGCACTCCCACCAACTCATCTGTTGCCACCAGCATCGCGCCCAGCGCTGATGTGGTGACAACCAAAAGCGGATCGGCACTTGCGATTCCCGGTGCCACAGTCAGCTACACGATCGCCACAGCCAACAACGGCCCGAGTCCGGCAGAAGGCGTCACGATTACTGACAGCATCATTCCCGGCTTGACGGGAATCACGGTATCCGACGGCGGCACCTACAACGCGGCTACAGGGATTGTCACTTTCCCGGGTATTTCGATCGCCAGTGGCGTATCAGTCACTCGGACGATCGGCTTTATCGCCCCAACAACCCTGACTAGCGTCAGAAACACGGCAAAAAGCACCTCGACGACTCCAGACCCAGCCCCTGGTAACAACGACGGCACAAGTCCGAATGCCACTGTCAGCACTTCGATCGGTGCTGTGGCCGATGTGGTAACTAGGAAAAGTGGGCCCGCGAGCGCCAATCCTGGAACCACAGTCAGCTACACAATTAGCACGGCCAACAACGGCCCGAGTCAGGCAGAAGGCGTCACGATTACTGACAGCATCATTCCCGGCTTGACGGGAGTCACGGCATCGGACGGCGGCACCTACAACGCAGCTACGGGGGTTGTCAGCTTTCCTGCTATTGCGATCGCCAATGGCATTACAGTCAATCGGACGATCGGCTTTATCGCCCCAACTACCCTGACTAGCGTCAAAAACACCGCAAAAAGCACCTCGACGACTCTTGACCCCACCCCGGGAAACAACGACGGTTCCGATCCTACTGCCACTGTCAGCACTGCGCTGGGTGCTGTTGCCGATGTGGTAACTAAGAAAAGCGGGCAGACGATCGCCACCGCTGGTACCACAGTCACCTACACAATTAGCACCGGCAACAACGGCCCGAGTCCCGCAGAAGGCGTCACGATTACTGACAGCATCATTCCCGGCTTGACGGGAGTCACCGCATCCGACGGCGGGATTTACAACCCAACCACAGGGATTGTCACCTTTCCTGCTATTGCGATCGCCAATAACCTTACAGTCACTCGGACGATCGGCTTTGTCGCCCCAGCTACCCTGACTAGCGTCAGCAACACGGCTCGGAGCAGCTCAGTCACTCCTGACCCCACCCCGGGCAACAACAACGGTTCCGATCCTAATGCCACCGTGACCACCACTGTCAGCACGAGGCCCCGCAGCAACACCCCCCCTACAGCAAACAACGATAACCTCACTCTGGGGCGCAACAGCGCTGCCAGGATCGCTAACTTGGGAGGAACAGACACAGACGGTACTGTGGTGTCTTTCACGATCGACACCCTGCCTCCAGCTAATGAAGGCGTACTGTTCTTGGGCGATCCGGCTAACGGCGGAGTAGCGGTTACAGCAGGTCAAGTCCTGACGCCGGCTCAAATCAGCCAGTTGTTCTTCCGATCGACAGGCACTTTTACAGGGGCAAACTTTACCTACAGCACCACGGACGATGCGGGAGCACGCAGTCCCGCAGCTACTGTTGCCCTAATTCCGCCGCAGTTCAAGGAACCGCCAGTACCAGTTAATACCAACTCTCCTGTGGCGCCGAACGCCACCATCAACCTCACGGGGCCGATCGCAAACGACCCGGATAGCCCGATCGCATCTTACAAGATCGACACTCTGCCCCCTGCAGACCAAGGCGTCCTATTTTTGGGGGATCCGGCCAACGGCGGAGTGGCAGTTACACCAGGTCAAGTCCTCACCCCAACGCAAATCAACCAACTATTCTTCCGGGCCACAGGCGCTTTCACAGGGGCAAACTTTACCTACAGCGCGACAGACACCACCGGGTTGCCCAGTCCGGCCCCCGCTACTGCCGCCCTGTTCCCGCCTCCGGTTAACCTACCCCCGGTTGCTAACAACGCCAGCGTCAGCTTGCTACCCGGTAGCGCTGTCAACATCCCCGGACTCGGAGGAAGAGACACAGACGACGGCACTGTGGTTTCCTTCAAAATTGAGACTGTGCCGCCAGCTAATGAAGGCGTGCTGTTCTTGGGCGATCCGGCCAACGGGGGAGTACGAGTTACAGCCGGTCAAGTCCTGACTCCTGCTCAAATTACTCAGTTGTTCTTCCAGGCGGGTACCGATTTTAAAGGGGCAAACTTCACCTACAGCGCCACCGACAACCTCGGCGCTAGCAGTCCTGCCGTTGCTACTGTTTCCGCACTGGCGATCGCACTCAACCAACCGCCGGTACCGTTTAATGCCAATACCTCGGCAGCCCCGGGCAGCACGATTACCGTGCCCGGACTGGCCGGCCGAGACCCAGATCCGACCGATACGATCGCCTCCTTCGACATCGAAACCCTGCCACCAATAGCTCAAGGCCGTCTGTTCTTAGGCGATCCGGCCAGCGGCGGAGTTGCAATTACGATCGGTCAGATCCTGACGCCTGCTTCGATTAACCAATTGTTCTTCCAGGCATCGGGCAACTTCACCGGTACCACCTTTACCTACGGCGTCAAAGACAGCCGCGGCCTAGACAGTCCCACTGCTGCCACTATCTCAATTTTGGCCGTACCGGTCCCGCCCACACCCACACCGCCCACACCCACACCGCCCACACCCACGCCAATTCGGCAACCGACGCCCACACCCACGCCGATACAGGCACCCACGCCCACACCGGTACTCACGCCCACGCCCACACCAGAAATCCCGCAGCCACCGACACCAACACCGACGCCCACACCCCCGCCTATTTTCGGGCCAGTACCGGAACCTGATACGGGCTGCGATTGCACCCCCTTACCCCTGGTGCCTCCGATTACATTTATCCAACCGCAGGCAGGGCAAATACTCAACTTCGACTCTAACGCCGTAGAACTCACCGACATCCAAAACACGATCCTCGGCACTCCCGAAGACGACTTTTTAAGCGGCAACGACACTAACGAACTGTTTCTTGCCGAAGCTGGGGATGACATAGTTTTAGGTGAAAGCGGCGCCGATATCGTCTTCGGAGACCAAGGGGCAGACTTCATCGCTGCGGATAAGGGCAACGACATCGTTTACGCGGGCAAAGAAAATGATGTGGTGTTTGGAGGGAAACAAAACGATCGCATTTTTGGCGATCGCGGTGCGGACTTATTGTCGGGCGATCGCGGTGAGGATACGATCGTCGGCGACAACGGCAACAACATCGACTTGACTGGTAACGAGGCCGATCTGATTTTCGGTGGCGAAGGAAGCGACGCGATCGCTGGCAGTCAAGGCCCAGACATCGTTTTCGCCGGCAAAGGCCCAGACATCGCCTACGGGGGCAAAGAGGACGACGCGATTTTTGGCGATAAGGGCCGTGACACCCTCTACGGCGACAGCGGGAACGATTCCCTGTTCGGCGGCGTCCTCAACTCCTTCGACAGCGACCCAGACGGGCAAGATTTGCTGTTTGGAGGCAATGGCAATGACTTACTATTCGGCCAAGAAGGCGACGATACCTTGCTGGGTGGCAACGGCCGGGATTTGGCCTATGGAGGCAAAGGGGGCGATCGCATTTTTGGCGAAACCGCCTCGGATACTCTCTACGGCAATCAAGGTTCTGATACCCTCGTCGGCGACTACGGTACTGCTGTTGGCACCACAATTGCTACTGATGAAGGCGACTTAATTTTCGGCAACGATAGCGGCGACATCATCGGCGGCGGCAGCGGTAACGACAGCATTTTTGCCGGCAAAGGCGATGATTTAGTTTACGGTGGCAAAGACAATGACTTGATTTGGGGCGAACTCGGTGCCGACACCCTTGTCGGCGACGAGGGAGAGGATTCGCTTTACGGCGGCTTGCAAAATGAATTCGTCAGCGATGTCAACGGCCGCGATTTGCTGTTTGGGGGCAACGGTAACGACTTTCTCAACGGCGGTGAGAGTTCCGACTCTCTCGGCGGAGGTTTTGGCAACGATACTGTTCGCGGCGGCAAGGATGACGATTTGTTGCACGGAGATGCCGGCGATGACTTGATGTACGGCGATGGCGGCAGCGATATTTTGTGCGGCGAGGATGGCAACGATACCATGTATGGCGATCGCGACGATAACCAGGATGTCTCGGTGGGTGCTAACGGCCAGCAAGAGTGCATGAACGGCGGCAATGGCGAGGACTTGTTATATGGCAATGAAGGCCAAGATACCCTCAACGGCGATGACGGTAACGACAGTCTCTACGGAGGGCAAGATAACGACATTCTCAGCGGGGGTGCAGGGGATGACTGGCTGTTTGGCGGTGCCGGGGAAGATACTTTAATTGGAGGTAATGGGAGCGATCGCTTTGTGTTAGACAGCAACAGCGGTATCGATACAATCTTCAATTTTGAAGTAGGAAGCGACAAGTTTGCTTTAGCTGGCGGCTTGAGTTTCGATCAGTTGCAAATTAACTCCACGGCCAACGGCACTGTCCTGCAAATAGCCTCCAATGGCCAGGTTTTGGCTAATATTTTGGGAGCTAATAATGCTATTACTGCTCTGGATTTTGTGACTTTTTCCCAGTAAAAAGCACAGCGCATTTAATGCGCCCAATTTGACCTAACATTGAGAAACCCGGTTGGTGAAAAAACTGGGTTTCTCAATATTTTTAAACCCAACCAATCTCAATACGGTTGGTTGACACAAAGGGAGCATCTCAGGAATGAGAATTAAATAACTTATAATTTGATGATTCTTGTGGGATGGGCGTCCCGCCCGTACAGAAAGGACGGGCGGGACGCCCATCCCACAAACTTGTGCAAATTATTTAATTTTCGATCCTCAGTTTTACATTTATAGTGCTTTCCCCCGCTCAAAAAAGGTTCGTAGTACGGACTTCAGTCCGCTCTTTAAAAAAGCTTATTGCAAAACTGAGATGCTCCCAACACCAATTTTAAGAAAGAATGCAAATGATAAAATTTCTACAGCTTCAAGAGCTTGCTGGAATTGAGATATCTCGATCGCTTTACTCATAGTTTTTTAGGGGTTATGACAAGTAAAAAGGTTGTTAATTTTATTAGCGGACACATCGACCTGACTCAGGAAGAATTTGATAGATATTACTGTGCTTTGCTCGATCGCGCGATCGATCGAGATGAGTGTTTTGTAGTTGGGGATGCCAAAGGTACAGATACCCTTGCACAACAGTATCTTTTTGGGCGAACTGAGGCAGTTATTGTTTATCATATGTTCGCCAGTCCTCGCAATAATGTGGGATTTCCTACCCGTGGTGGATTTCAAAGCGATGTAGAGCGAGATACCCAACTGACGCTGGATTCAGAGCGAGATATTGCTTGGGTGCGTCGTGGTAGAGAGCGATCGGGAACCCAGGCTAACCTCGATCGGCGCAGCAAAAAAGAGTAGACTGGTACTTGCAAGCAATGCACACCTAGGACTTGGGTGCACATTGCGTCCGGAAAAATCAATACTTTCGTTCCTGCGGCTCAAACATCGTAATCGCCACCGGCATATAAGCCAAATCTATCCCCGCAGGCGAATAATACGCCAGCGTATGCTTCAAGAAATTTGCATCATCGCGATCGCTAAAATCTTCCCGCGAATGAGCTCCCCGACTTTCCTGCCGATTCAAAGCGGAAGTTAAAATCATTTTCCCGACAATTATCAAACTCCGCAATTCCAAAGCTTCCACAATTTCCGTATTCCAAGATTTACCCTTGTCATCCAAGTAAACTTCCTGATATTGTTTTTCCAATTCCTCCAATTTATGCAAACCTTCCTGCATCAATTCGGCGCTGCGAAATACTCCGCAATACTCAGTCATGGTATCTTGAAACTTTTGGCGCACTTGGTTAATTCGGTATTGTCCGGGACGGTCTACAAGTGCTTGAATTTGCTCTTGGGTTTCCTGGATGTAACGCTGTTCGTCTACTGCGGGTAACTTGCGATTTTGCACGAATTGTGCTATGGTTGCGCCAGTAACTTTGCCGTAAACTACGCATTCTAAGAGCGAATTGCTGCCCAAACGGTTAGCGCCGTGAACTGACACGCAAGCTGCTTCGCCGGCCGCAAAGAAACCGTCTACCAAACTGTCAGCACTGCTGCGAACTTGTCCGCCTGTATTAGTCGGAATTCCGCCCATTGAATAATGCACTGTCGGACGCACGGGCATCGGCTGATTTACAGAATCAATTCCTAGTAAGCGGTGGGCTTCTTCCCAAGCAAAAGGTATTTTGCTCATGATTTTTTCGCGTCCCATGTGCCGCAAATCGAGGTAGATAAAGGGGCCGCCTGCACTACCATCGAGATTAATTCCTCTACCTGCACGAATTTCTAAGGAAATCGATCGCGATGTAATATCTCTGGGCGCTAATTCCATGCGCGACGGGGCATAATTCGCCATAAATCGATCGCCCTCGGAATTAATCAAATAAGCCCCTTCGCCCCGCACAGCCTCCGAAATCAACACTCCCACCGGATACAAACCCGTCGGGTGAAACTGCACAAACTCCATATCTTCCAAAGGCAATCCCGCCATCGCCGCCATCGCCAAACCGTCTCCAGTCGAGGCGTAATCGTTCGAGGTGGTGTTGTAAACCCGACCGTAACCCCCCGTAGCAAACATCACCGCCTTCGCGCGCACGACGGCAATTTCGCCGTCTAACAGGCGGTACATAACTACGCCCTTGGCTTGGCCTGCTTCTAAAATCAGGCGGGTGACGTACCACTCCTGATAGATGTGAACTCCGCAGCGGCGCAGATTGTTGACTAATTCGTGGAGGATGGCGTGGCCGGTTTTGTCGGCGGCGTAGCAGGTGCGGCGGTGGGAATGTCCGCCGAAAGCGCGCTGGGCAATTCTGCCGTCTGGGAGGCGAGAAAATAATACGCCCATGTGTTCTAAATCGATGATGACACCGGGTGCTTCGCGGGTGAGGATTTCTACGGCGTCTTGGTCTGCTAAATAGTCTGAACCTTTTACTGTGTCGAAGGCGTGGGCTTTCCAACTGTCATCGGGATCGACGTTTTGGAGGCTGGAGGCCATGCCGCCTTGGGCTGCGACGGAGTGCGATCGAATCGGGTGAGTTTTGGCAACAACTGCTACCTTTAAACTGGGGTCAGTCCGGGCAATTTCTAGGGCTGCGCGGCAACCTGCTAAACCGCCGCCTACAATTATTACGTCGTGTTCTAGCATTTTTGTGAATTATTTTGAGTGTTCTGCTCAACTTATGGTGACGCAAAAAAAAACTTCCTACCAAAACATCGGGAAGTTTTTTAACTTTTGATTTGAATTGAAAATCCAAGTCTAAAATTTCAAATTGAACTAGCCGACGCTTTCGACAGACCTCTGATGGGACTGATTTCCCGTTGCAGAAGGTTGATCTTCGGTGGTGGGGTCTACAGAAAGCACTTCTATGTTATTGAGCAGAGTTGTCACGAAAGCAAACAGCAAGAATGGCAGAGACAGCACTAAAATCAAGCCAACTGTAGCCAAGGCGTAGATTTGGCGGGCGCTGCTCCAGAGGGCGAGTGCGGACGCTAGACTCAGGAAGATGACTATCAGCCAAACAATGATTTGACCGTAAATGTCGCCAAAGGTGAGGGTACATTTAAGGCGATAGTTGTGAATGTTATCCATTGATGCCTCGGGAGATTGCTATTACGACTTGTCCAAAAATACTTTGACAGCCTGTCAATGCTGACTGTAAATTTATAATTTTAGCTGCCGCGACTTGGTTTTGGTGTTCTTTTAAACATTTTTATAGAAGTTTGCAACAACACTTTATAATTTTTGCTTTTGGCTGGGAATTTGTGCTCAAACCAGACTTAGGCGCTCTGACAAAGAAACTGGGTTTTTTACTGTTTTGGCGCCTGTAACCTGTGTATTTTGGCAAAAACCCGGTTTCTGATCCCCTGTGCGTGCATGACTGCGAGAGAAAGGTACAAGGGGAAAGTCTACTTTTTGACCGATCGCGATTTTTGTAAAGTAATGTTAAGCTGCATGGGTATGGAATCAACGTTTATAGCGTTTTACCTGTGTTTTAGCCCATGTCTTTCGATCGCACATTGATGATTTCGCGCTGTTTCCTGGCTGGTTTGGGAACGCAGATGTTTGTACAGCACCAGCAGCGGATTCCGCAAGAAAGTCCGGTACTGGTGGTGAGCAATCACCGCAGTTTCTTAGATCCTGTCGTGTTGACGGCGGCGTTGGGTCGATCGATCCGGTTTGCATGTCATCATTACATGGGTCAAGTTCCGGTAATTCGGGAAATTGTCACGACTTTCGGCGCTTTTCCATTAGAAGCACCGGAGTACAGACAGCAGCATTTTTTCTCTCAAGCGACGGCGCTGCTGCAAAGCAGGGAGATGGTGGGGGTGTTTCCTGAGGGTGCAGAACCGATGGTGAAATTTACTCAACCGGATACCATGGGCAAATTTCAGCGGGGATTTGCTCATTTGGCTTTGCGGGCCCCGGTACGGGATTTGGCGGTATTGCCGGTGGCGATTGCTTCGATAAAAGAAGAGTCGGTGCGATCGGGTTTACCGTTGAAGTTGTTGAGTTTGTTCGATCCTTCAGAACCATTGTTCGATCGCCCTGGGTGGCATCCTGTGATAGTTTATCAACGAGTTAATGTTTTAATCGGCCGCCCTTACTGGGTTACAGTCGATCGACAGCAGCAATATCGAGGCAAAAAAGCCAAAGCGGTTGTTGCTGAACTTACAGAACACTGTCAGCGGGAAATTGCACAATTACTCGATCGAGGGTGTTTGTAAAGAAGTCATTAGTCAGTGGTCATTAGTCATTAGTCAGTGGTCATTAGTCAGTTGTAAAAATGAGCAATAAATTACCAATTACAAATTGCCAATTGCCACCCTTCGGCTTCGCTAGCAAGATGACCAATTATCAACTACCAATTATCAACTACCAACTACCAATTAGCAATTACCAATTAGCAATTACCAATTACCAATTACCAGATTAAGTTTAATCATGCCAACTGCTAACAATAAGGTTCGTTTTCTCAGCCCGAAACCGCCGAAAGCCGATCGCCCTTTATTTGTATTTCTGCCCGGTATGGACGGGGGAGGTTTGCTGCTGCGATCGCAAATTCCTAAATTAGCTCCACATTTCGACATTCGCTGCTTAGCTATACCGGCTGACGACATGGCTAGCTGGGAGGTACTGGTTAAGGAAACAATTGCCTTAATTGAAGCAGAAAAGAAAGCCAATCAGCGGCCGGTTTATCTGTGCGGCGAGTCATTTGGGGGATGTTTAGCGATCAAAGTTGTTTTAGAAGCTCCCCAATTGTGCGATCGACTAATTTTAGTCAATCCAGCTTCTTCCTTCCGACAACAGCCTTGGGTGCAGTGGGGTTCCTACCTGACTCAGTGGCTGCCGGCGAATCTTTATCCGCTGTCGGTAATCGGTCTGTTGCCGATATTAGCATCCTTAGGAAAGATTGGGCGGGACGAGCGGCGAGCTTTGCTGGAAGCGATGCAAGCGGTACCGCAACACACATCTGTGTGGAGATTGGCCTTAGTGCGATCGTTCAATGTTGATGAAAATAAGTTGCGTGCGATCGAACAGCCGGCGTTAGTAATTGCTAGCGGTGCCGATCGGCTGCTGCCTTCGATAGCAGAAGGGAAGCTTTTAGTCAAGGTAATTCCCAATGCTGAAATGGTGCTGCTGGCTAACAGCGGTCATGCTTGTTTGTTAGAAACAGATGTTGACCTTTACGAGATTATGCAAGCTCACAATTTTTTGACAAAATCCGAAGAAAATCTGGCATTAGTCAGCAGTCATTAGTTATTGGGGATAGGGAATTGGGAATTGGGAAGAAGGCCTAGGGAAGAAGGCCTAGGGAAGAAGGCCCGCCCAGGGCATTGGGAAGAAGGCCCGCCCAGGGCATTGGCCCTTGCGGGGAATTATCACCAACCAATAACAACTAACAAATAACAACCTGCCAATTACCCAATGCCCTAGGCCCAATGCCCTAGGCCCAATGCCCTAGGCCCAATGCCCTATTAACTAATTAAGATTCAGCCATTTTTGAGCATTAAGCCGTTGGACGACACCAAAGACCATGAGGTCTAGGGTAATCTTGCGCTCGTCTATCAAAAAAGGCTCTAAAGTGCTGGTTTTGGTGTTATTTTCAGCGCAGGAAAATGCTCTTTGACTTTGAATATCTTCTTGAGGAAAATACAAGTTAAATTGGCGCTGACCTTCTTGGAATTTACCAATTACCTGCCAACAATCGCCGGCAGAACTCATGCCAGCAACGGGGAGTTTTTGCTTTGCCAAACTCACCTCTAAATCCTTAACACCCTGCTTAGTCAAAGCAGTTTGCAAGGCGGGCAAATAATCTTGTTGAATAAATTCGGCAAAGGGCTTGTCTTCAACAGCAGGTGCTTTTTCTTTTTTAGCTTTAGCTGGGGGTTTGTCACCTTCGGCTTTAGCTGGGGGTTTTTTAGCTGCGACAGGAGCGGTGGCTTCTGTTGAGATTGGATTGGTTGTTTCTTCTGACATTGATAATACGAGTAATTTTTAGTTAAGGAGCATTGAGTTATTGAGTTGTTAGGGCTGGTTGAGGCACAATTTTTTGTTGGTAACAGATAATTTGTGTATAAAACCAGCCCTAGGCGGATTGTGAGTTCAAGAAATGAGCGTTGATACTATCTTCAGGAGGGAAAAACATGGTTTTTGAGTAAAAACCATGTAGCCAAACCTAGGATTGTTGATAGAAAGTGGGTTTCTGGCCACTCATTCACAAGTCCTATAAATTGTAAATCAAAATCCGCTCAGGGGCGATCGCCATCTTCGCCCCAAACATCAGAACTCCTGTGCTTATTCTAAATCTCAGCGACAGCTCGTTCAATCAAACGGCGGGCGAGAGTTTGAACGCCGGTGTGTTCGTAGTAATTGGTAGTCATGTCGAGGAAAGCGCCCACGTAGTCCACCTTGTCGGCAGAAATTTCGACAAAACTCTGCAAGTTACCGAGGACGTTTTGGGGAGTCAAACCTCGATCGCTCACAAACGAGCTCATCCAGCCGGAAACCGAGCTAAAGCTTTCGCCGATAAAGCCGAGTTGGCCTGCGGGATTACCACCAGGAATCATACCGCCGATCGACTTAAACGCCTGATTATCTTGCAAATCTTGCGGGGAGAGCTTTTGAATCCAAGACTGAGTAGCCATGATAAAGTCTGGGCCCAGGGGAATCAAACCGTCGAAACAAACCAAAGCAGCCATCCGCATCAGGGATTCGCCGCCGTAGTCGCCGAGAGATGCAGCAAAATCGCCGATGCTGTCGCCGGGAATGCCGTTAATTTGGCAAAAAGCGAGCAACTCAACGACTAATTTCAAAGAAAGGTCGATCGTTTGAGCTTTTTCTGGCTTGGGGGTGAGATTCCCCAGCATCGACAAAAACGGGACATTTTGGGCGACTTTGTTAGCTAGGGCTGCTGTACCCAGAGCACTACCTGCGCTGTCGATTGTTTGGTAGAGCCAGAGAGCGCGCTGGTAGCCTTCTGATTTATCGTTGTAGAGGTAGATAGCCCGATCGCCAATTTGCTGGATCAAATCTTCGTCAGTTTCGCCTGTAACGGTGCGAATGGTATTTTCAAAGCCAACTAAATTGTTCCACTCCCCGGGAACAACAAAGTCAAGGGCTCGGAGGGCTTTGACAGTCATGTTGTCTTTAGGCAGTCGATCGACTAATTCAAAGACTGTATTGCTCACAAAAAACTCCTTGTTGAACAGAAATCAAAGGTATTACTTTTGGTAGATGGCAAAAACTTCACAGTCTGATTCTGGCAGACTTAGTTTTGATAACGCCAGAGCTAGAGTCGGGCGAGAAGTTCGCTCTGAGACACTGCTACTTAACGCTAGCGAGGCCGCCGAGGTTAAATTTTGAGAGCCAAGCTTCGCGATCGCTAGCGGTAAAAGAGGGATCGCGGGATTGAACTTTCACCTGATAGCGATTTGCCACTAAAACAGCAGTGATGTTAGAACCCTGACTGACGGCGGGATAGCCGCTAATTTGCTTGCTACTTTGCTGGAATTTTGCCCCGGCGCTGGGGTTGCCGGCGATGTCGTTAATCGAGAGTACCGCGACATTTTTACCGCCTTTGTTCAGCTTAGCTTCAGCAAAACCGGATTTTTCTTGTGCAAAGACGCGATCGAATCCGCCGCCTGCCGACGGGAAGTATTTATTTAATTTGCCGCCTGCAACTGCCTTCTTGGGCAGGTTTTGATTACTAGCAGTTGATTTGTCAGCAGTTGTCTGTTTAGCTTTACCAGATTTTTGGGTGCTTTCCTGCTGGGCTTTGTCCCAGCGGGAGGGGGGCTGATTCTGACCGCAGGAAGTCACGAGCAGCAGTACCGAGATCAGGAATGGAGCTAAGATTCGGCGTGCGGGGGGAAATTGCATCGCTGTCTCCTCATGAGTAGGTTTCCGATCGCAATTATGGCTCATGATTTGCCAATGTGTCTTCCCCGAGCGAGTGATTTGTGTTCTTTGTAAAAAAATCCTCTGCCTGCTGGCAGAGGATTTTTTCGCAATTGCGAATTTTGAAGGAAGAAGAAAGAAAGATTGCTCCACAGATAAATTCTGGGGATGGGAGTAAAGAAACTGGCGTTGGACGATCGCCAGCAATCTCAAAACAATTTTCGCTGATTTTCCGGAGATTTATCTAGGAGGTTTCAGAGCAATTGTCCGTCAATCGTGTTAGTGGGGTCTTCCAACTTAGGTCTTGCTTTGTGGGCCAAGCTCAGGCGTCGCTTTCAATGTAGATAAACAACAAACCCATTACCACAACCGGCATCAGCCAGGTAATTAGCGGAATCAAAATCCAAGGCAAGAAAGAAGCAGCGTAGGAACCTGTCATATCAAATTCTCCAAACTAAAGTTAGTGTGTTCCAACAGGGATATTGGGGAGTGGAGTCTAATTGTTGACTAAACCCCGGAAAATGGCATCAACGCCCTTAAAGTTTTCGAGTAAGAAGTAGGCAGCAAAGACGCCGCTCATGCCGCCAATGAAGAAACCAGCAGTAAGCTGACTCCAGCCTTCAGCATTTCTGAGGGAATCGGGGGTCATGGGATTAGCGCTCGGGTAGCTGGTGTTGTCTTGTTTGAAAGAGACCAAACCGTAGGCAGACATACCTAATGTGCCGAGTAAAACTAAGACGAGGGCTGTAATTAGTCCGCCGAGATTAGCTGCTTCTGGATAATCCCGCAGGGGCCCGAAGACGATTTCTGGGCCGACGAGGAAATAGCCGTGTGCCAAACCGATTTCTAGACCTCGAACTAGGGGCGAGAGTCCTTTGCGGTAGGCGGGCAAGTTTCCAATGAATGCTTTGGTGAAATCAGAAGCACTGATGGGAGTTGCGAGATGACCCGTGAAGGGGTCGCCGTTAAAGGGTTTAATAAGCTCTGCATCTCTGGGATCGGCCATATTCTCTTTTTCCTCGCTGTGCGTAAAAATTGAGGCGTTCAAGTCATATTTTACGCAGGGAGGTGTTTCCTATTTGCATAATTAGCAGCTAGCTTTAGAAAAGTTCACTATTCTTTAGTTTTGGGAAGAATTTTTCTTTTGTCTTCTATACCAGAAAGCGAGTCGATCGGGCGACACTCCCAGGAAATAAGCGATGATTACTATTTGATTGATGGCGGTGGTTTTGAGTACCCCAAGCTGCTGCCAGCGGCGGGCGGATGTGAGGACTGACTGGGGTACGATGGCGATGCGGCCTTGTTTTTGCAACCGGCGCACAAATTCAAAGTCTTCCATAAGGGGCAAATCGGGAAAACCGCCAATTTTGTCAAAGGTAGCTGAATAGAGGAAAATGGCTTGGTCGCCGTAGGGCATTTGCAGGAAGTGCGATCGGCAGTTTACCCCTATTTCTACCAGCCGCAGACTGTGCCCGGGGGCATCAATCTTGAGTTCAAAGGCCCCGGCGACTGTTTGGGGTTTTGCGAGTGCGAGGCGCGCGCCAGAGTCGTAGGCTGGAGGCAAAAGAGTGTCTGCGTGGAGAAACAGCAGAATATCTCCAGTCGCTGCGATCGCACCTGCATTCATTTGGGCAGCGCGGCCTGGGGCAGTGGAGACAACTCGGACGCCCAAAGATGTTGCTATTTCTGCGGTACCGTCGCTGCTGCCGCCGTCGGCGACGATAATCTCAACATTTTTGCCATTTTGGGCGGTGGAGATGACTGAGGCAATTGTAGGTGCTTCGTTTAAGACGGGAATAATAATCGAAATTTTGAGATGATAATTTTGTGGCATACAGAATTAAGCAGCCCGAGAGAGGGCGGGTTTTGTAGAAAGCTTATCTGTTATGCAACACGTAGCGACAGTTTTAGGGCTGACTTATCGGGGGCTAGAAACCCGGTTTCTACGAGTTTTGCGGCGAGGAACGAGAAATATAAGGAAGAAACCGGGTTTCTGAGGTCGTGAGTGCGATCGCCCCGCTGGCGTTTTCAGATCGCAGTCTGAAACCCTTGATTTTTTTTCCTGCACTTCCCATGCCTCGTCAAGCGTTGTCATCGCACAGTACACTCCTGAAACGCTGATTTTGCGCTGGCAAATCCCAAACTTTGCGAAGCTTTATTCTTGACCCGTATTTGGCTTTTTCTCGCGCTTGCGACTATTGTCGCAAGCGCTGCCTAACCACTGCATTTGGTTAGACAAATACATTTACTATAGTATGACCTTGTGGTTACATTAGCAAGTGTTTTTTATCAAAGATATATGATAATTACTAATGAATTAAATCGCTTAAATATAAGTTTAGTTATTTCACTATATTAATATCTAAACCGAGCAAGTCCTCCGGTATATCGATATCTACAAGAGTGGGAAGATAAGCAATATTGAGGTTGAGGTTTTGGGCGATCGCCTGCGTAGCAGCAAATACTTCACTGGTTCCCCAGTTAATGCCGGCGAACAATTCCGGTATCGATCGCCGCAGCCCGATCAGATAATAACCTCCGTCTTTGGCCGGGCCCAAAACTAAATCGTGCTGGCTCAGTTTGTCAAAAGCTTGTGCCATGATTTCTGCTTTCAGATCGGGACAATCGGTTCCAATAATTGCAGCTTTGTCAATCCCTGAATTAAAAGATTGTTGAAACGCTGCTGTCATTTTTGCACCCAAATCGCCATCTATTTGATTTTGATAAATAATATCAGTTCCCAACCAGTCTTGCATCTGTTGTTGGCTACCGCCTGTGTGGTGAATTTCTACTGATAATCGGCGGGATGTTTGGAGAGAGAGGGCGCGGGCGATCGCCTTTTGTGCCATCAAGCGGTGCAGGTTGGCAGCACCTGTTTTTCCCAGCACGGGAATTAGTCGAGTTTTGGCTTGGCCCGGTTCGGGATAGCGGGTGAAAACAATCAGTTTTTCGAAAATCATGCAATGTTAGATTTTATATTTTAATAAGGGAAAGAGTTAAGAATTTGGATCGCAGTTGCTTTTGTGAAGTAAGTATCATTTATGAGAGCATAATTGATAGATAGTTAACCGCAGATAGAAGGCAGATGCAACACTGATAAAAGCTGATATTTTTTTTAATCTAGCCTAGAAATTAATGCTATTCAATTCAGCAGAGGAAGAGCCGAGAAAAAGTGTACGAGTGTTGTGCGGATTGCTTCTGAATGTTGGTGGGTTGGGCGCGGTTTAAGATTTGTGTATGGGTGACTTAAGTTAATCGCCGCGCCCAACCCACCCTACAATAGGTTAACGGACAATTAGTTATTGGTTGTTAGCTCATTTCTAGCATCCGCTGGATCGGCTTCAAAGCTGCTAGTTGCAGTTCTTGAGACATAGTAATTTCGGGGGTTTGATTTTTCATAGCTAGATACAATTTTTCCAAGGTATTTAATCTCATGTGCGGGCATTCGTTGCAAGCACAAGTATTATGGTTGCCAGGAGCGGGGATGAAGTGTTTGTGCGGTGTTTGCTTTTGCATTTGGTGAATGATTCCCGGTTCAGTCGCGACAATAAAAGCTTGACTGGAACTGGATTGAGAATATTTGAGCAAGGCGGTGGTTGAACCGATATAATTGGCGTGGCGAAGTACGGGAGGTTCGCATTCTGGATGGGCGATGATTTCGGCTTCGGGATTTTCGATTTTGAGTTGAACTATCTTTTTTTCTGAGAAGTTTTCGTGGACGATACAGGCTCCTTGCCAGATTTCCATGTGTCTGCCGCTTTGTTCCATGACGTAGCGGCCGAGATTGCGATCGGGGCCAAAAATAATCGGCTGATTTGCGGGAATTTGGTTGACAATTTTGACGGCGTTGGAGCTGGTACAAATTATGTCGCTCATTGCCTTGATTTGGGCGGTACAGTTAATGTAGGAAATAACTAGATGTTCTGGGCGATCGGCTTTGAAAGCTGCAAAGGCTTCGGGAGGGCAACTGTCGGCGAGGGAGCAACCTGCATTTAAGTCTGGCAGCAATACTAATTTGTCGGGATTGAGGATTTTTGCGGTTTCCGCCATGAAATGAACTCCGGCAAAAACTATGACGGAAGCGCTGGTGTTGGCGGCTTTGCGGGCAAGTTCGAGGGAGTCGCCAAGGTCGTCTGCGATGTCTTGAATGTCGGAGTCTTGGTAGTAGTGGGCGAGAATGACGGCGTTTAACTCTTGTTTGAGGGCGTTAATTGCTGCAAACAAGTCGTCGGGCAGTCGGGTTTGGGTCAAGTTTTGAGCAGGTGCGGTGGTAAACACAGTTAGAATATTCCGGGGAAGGTGGCGGCTGGACTTAATATTTTGAATTATAGTTGAATTCACCAAAAACGGTGGTAAGCGGGTGGTTGGGTTGAAATAATCTAAAATCTAAAATCTAAAATCTAAAATTGGCTGGGGGAGAGTGCAAAAATGGGTCGCTGTTTCTTATGCTGAATAAGAAGGGGCTAGGGATCGATCGCGCATGACAAATCAAATGAATCAGACTAAATCTATCAAAATTGCGGTGGTGGGGGACGTTCACGATCGCTGGGAAGCTGAAGACGGCGAAGCCCTGAAGCATCTGGGCGTTGATTTGGTGCTGTTTGTGGGAGATTTTGGGAATGAGTCGATAGAGGTGGTGCGGGCGATCGCCCAATTGGACATTCCGAAAGCCGCAGTGTTTGGGAACCACGATGCTTGGTACACCGCGACGGAGTGGGGCCGCAGTCAGTGCCCTTACGATCGCACCGTTGAGAATCGAGTAAAACAGCAGTTAGATTTAATGGGAGAAGCCCACGTCGGTTACGGGAAACGGGATTTTCCAGAATTGGGCGTAACGGTGGTGGGAAGCCGCCCGTTTACTTGGGGGGGTTCGGAGTGGAAGTACAACGATTTTTATTCGGAGTGGTTTGGGGTAGAGAGTTTTGAGGAGTCGGCGAGGCGGATTGCAGAAGCTGCGGCGGATGCGGACTGCGAAAATGTGATTTTTTTGGGTCACACGGGCCCGACGGGGCTGGGAGAGGCTCCTGAAGCTCCCTGCGGGCGTGATTGGAAGCCGCTGGGGGGGGATTGGGGAGACCCGGATTTTGCTGAGGCGATCGATCGAACTCGTAATTCTGGTAAGCAGATACCTCTGGTAACTTTTGGTCATATGCACCACCAACTGCGGCACACTAAGCACGAGTTGCGGAAGTCAGTGGTGAGTGCCAAGGGTACGGTGTATTTGAATGCGGCGAGCGTACCGCGAATTATGGTGGAGAGAGAGTGCTCGAAACTGCGGAATTTCTCGATCGTCCTGCTGAAAAATGGAACAGTGTCGGAAGTATCTTTGGTTTGGCTGGGCGAGGATTTCGCAGTGGAAAGAGAACAAATTCTTTACCGTCCGACAGAATCTGCAACGGCTTGTAGTTAGCGGCAATTGCTGGTATGATAAAATCTATGCGCCTGGAGAGGTGGCAGAGTGGTCGAATGCGCTCGACTTGAAATCGAGTGAGCCGAAAGGTTCCGTGGGTTCAAATCCCACCCTCTCCGTTGCTGAGCCTGCCCCTGAAGCGGGCTTTTTGGCTTCAAACTGTCATCAAAATGGTATCCGGCGGCTTCCAGAAGGTTAACCGTGACTGAAAAAGGAAAAACCCCAATGTGGGCTGTCATGCACTCAATTTCTTTTTCAGCCGAAAGAGAAATATACTCAGTGCCTGATTCGGAACCATTGGTTCCAATTACCGATTTGGTTTGTCTAGTTTTGCTAGTAGGACTTACTAGAGAAACTAGACGTTTTTTGAAAGCTTCCCATGTCGGCCATCCCAGTTCCCGAATTAGCTGGCTAATCCGTTGCTTGCAAACCCCGCAGTAATCTGCGATCGCGGTTAGTGTCAGTTTTTTTCCGCTGGCTGCTGCTTTCTTGGCAAACTGGGCGATCGCCCTTTCCAGTTGCTCGATCGCCGTCCCGGCTTCCGGCGAAATGTCGATCGCCCGCACGACCTTTACCGGGCGATCGAGGCAAAAGTCGCCCAGAAAGTAGATGGTCAAGCATTCTCCTGACCTGCGCTCCGCTCGGAGGCGGCCAAACCCTTGCTCAATCGTTGCGAGTGTGTCAGAGCGGACATACTCGCAAAATTTCTTGTCTACAGATTCTTTGCTGGTAATGAAGCATTTCTTGCTGGTTGCTTCTGTTTGAGTAACTTGTCTTTGTTGTGGCTCTGTTTTAAGGGTCGGCGCGTACCCATTGAGCACCGCAAACTCAGCGGCCAATATCCCGATCGGTCGGCAGGGACTCCCAACTACTGCCAAGCTTTGCGCTTTTTCCCCAAGGTTGCCCCCTCGGCTTCCACTGGTGAACCATAAAAAGTCAAGCTCCCTGCTATGTTTTTTGGGGGCGATAACTATTTCTGGCTGAAGCTTGTCAATGAGGATAGCTACTTTTTTTTGCTGCTCTGGTGTTTGGTTCATTCCCAACCGGCCCAGCCCCAGAATTTGTTGAATTTTAACTTTCGCACCCGCCTGCTGAACTTGCCGAATGTGTGCAATATTTTGGCGATCGATTTTAAGGATTGCAGCTAGTTTCTCAGTGTCGCCAGTTGCATCTAAAAATATATTTGCCCTAGCGCTGTGGGCAATTTCTATCAATCGGCGATCGGGAATCGTAACAGTCAATTTTCCATTCTCAAGGTGCAGGTAGCCCTTGCTGTGACCGAGAACCACCCCGAGAAATGGAATCAGCCACTGTTTTGCGATGGTTTGTGCTTGCTCTGCGAGCTCCTCATCCTTTTTGGCAAACTGCTTCCGCATTCCCACATTCAAATCCGAAAGCGAAATTCCGTGCTCGGAAAGTCCGTGTAATATTTGTTGGACTTGTTCGCCGGGGTTGGTGACGCTGGCGATGGCTTCAAGGTCAATGTCCTCGACCTTTAAAAGGGGAGCCAAAATTTTCAGCACCTCAGCGTGGGGAAATCCCCATTTGGGAATTGGATGTTTGCCTGATAGAAATTCCCACAGTTTTATCAAAGCGTCAGCTAGCCCAAAACCGCAATTGAAATCGGCCGACATTATATTGGCAACGGTGTGTTCAACATCATTGGCGCTGATGGTAATGTGGCGGCAAAATCTAAGTATTTCCGACCACTCCTCCCAAATCAAGACAGTCCCTTTGTTGCCACCTTCCTCTTCATCCATAGCAGCAGCGTAAGGATAGTTGCTAGGTGACGGCAAGCTGTCGGGGTGTGCTCTAAATCTTTCTGCTTTCAGAGTGTTCGATCGCATATGCAGGAAACCGAATTTGTTGCCCGATAGACAGCTTTCAAACTGCGGGCAGGTCGGGCAAACCAAACCTGTCGTGTCGGCTCCCTTGATATTTTTCTCGCGCAGTACACCAATCGTTTCAGTGCGATCGCAAGTCGGCGAAGTTTCCCTCGGCTGTTCTTTAGTAGCTCTCTTCCAATTGCCAAAATTATCTTGGTAAAGCCCTTTATGTCGCGACTCCAAATCCTCCCAAGACGCTAGTGATGGTGTAGTCACGTTGCGGTGCTGCGCGCTTACGTAAATAATGCGATCGCACCCAAAATCCTCTGGCTTGTAAAGTCCGGCATCGTAGCTTTTCCCAGTTCCGGGAGCCGAACTGTCAAAGATAAATTGTCTCCGTTTAGCTGCTGCTACTGTGGCGTTTCTTCTCTCGCCGGCTTGGTATTCGATCGGCTTTTCGTTAGGGAGTAAAAATTTCTCCCGTTTGCCGGCTAGCTTTAATTTCTCGTTTCTCTTGCCAAATCCTTTGAATACTGCTTTGACTGTTGCAAAAACCTGTTTGAAAAACTGGTTAAAAGAATTTCCGCTACGCCTGCGCTGGTTGTTAATTCTTTCCCAGTCCTCAAAGTACAAATAATCAATTTCGTTCCCTTTGCCTGCTCCTGCTGCCAGCAGGTCATCTATTCCTTTCTCACGATCCTCATATTCTTGCCCCCACCAGCCGATCGCTAAGTCGTATTTCCACTCTTTCAACAACCGATAAGTTTTGCGGTAAGCCCCCATCACGTTGGTGTTGTTTACTGCGCCAGCGTCAGGATAAAGCACTACCCGTTTGGTTCCCAGTTCTTCAGATAGTTTGTCGAGTTCTGCCTTGAGTTGTTGAGGGCTGCTGGCAAAATTTCCCCCACTAGCGCCGATGAAAATTTGGTGGCTGAGTGTCGCAGCAACCCACGGTTTTAGTATGCCTTCCGCCAGCCCTATTCCTAAATCTGCCTGGCAAGTTTCGGGGCGACATACAGTTATCGGCATTTCGCCATTCTGCAATTTTGAAGTCGGCCCGTTGAGGCGTTTCCACCACTTGCTCGTTGCCCATTTGTATTTGCTTTCTGCTTTGGCTGTTCGCAGTTGCCAACCAATAATCAGTCCCTCAGAATTCCATGCAGGGCAAATATATCCTTCGTCAATGTTCGAGAGCGAGCGTCCGCCGATGCTCACCCCAGCCAGTCGATCGCTAACTGGATATTGCAGTTTTTGAAATGGCAAAATACTGCAAAACATTCCCCGTTTTATTTGCTCATCAGATAGCCCCCGCCTTTTTAAATCTTGTCTGTGAACCTCAGATAACAATATCTGAGATAAGATTTTTCTGATTTCACAATCGCACTCTTCAATTGACAGCGACCTTGCATTTTCTGCTATCCTGCGCTGCTTCTCTTGTTCCCATTCCTGCCGCCGTTTCTCGCGCTCTTCCTCGGATTGTTCGGCTTCAAGCGAGGCTAAGATGTATATACCGAAGCCGTTAGCGTCAAATTTCTTAAAGTTAAAATCTGGGTTGGGAATGTCGCCCCGACAGAAATATAAGTCCCCAGCTTTGCGACAGTCTTTTCTTTTTCCCACACATACTGGACAATTGTTTTTTAAGTAGGTAAAATGATTCATAGGTTCAACGTAAGTTTTTCAAATTTTCTGGATTGCTAGTTGCTGCTTGGTTAGCCAAGCAGCAATTTACTTGTTAAGGTTCGATCGATCAGGTCGATCTGGTAATCCCTGAGTTTGTACATTGGTTTGGCTGGGTTGGTGAGAGGGCTGAGGCTTAAAACGGGATGGGGTCATATTCGGGATTGATTTGTACTTCTGGTTCCGCTGGTCTTGGTTTTTCGGTATTGGATTTTGGTTGTGGGGAGTTAATGCCAATTCCCAGCAGTTCATCCTCTTTCTCGTCCAAAACCCATCGGGCAAATTCGATTTTTCCGATCGGCGATAGCTTTCCAATCAGGTCGATCGCCTCCTCCAGGCTGTAATCGCCATCAATGCTGAACTCCAGCGGATTGCAGTCGGTTCGATCGTAGTAGTGTAGCGCCAGTACCGCAGCGGCGAGTTTTTCGCTGGGGTTCAAATCCTCGATCGCGCTTTGCAAGCTCAGCATCGTTGCCGTGTCTGCTTCTTGAATTCGAGAAATCTGCTCGTCAAAGTCAATGTCGTCAAGATATGGAACGTTTTCCTGGTTCACGGTTTGAATTTGTTATGGGTATGTTTTTGTTGACTGCTAAGGCTGTATTTGTGATCTATGTCACTTGCCATCGATGGATTTGCTGGCTTGTGAACTTGTCGACCTGAAGTTTTGCCGTACTCCGGGCTTGTCACCAGTTGCAGGTATCTCTTTGCCAGTTTTCTTCCCCGTGGTTCTGGGTAGCTGGTTAAGAAGAGCCGGACTTGCTCCCTGTAAATTTCTGCAATTTCGCTTAGTTTCACCTGCGTCCGTCTCCTTTTTGGGCAGCGGTTCTGATTGATGGTGCGCGGCGATCGCGATCGCCTCCTATGCCCTGGGCGATCGCTGATTTTTGGATTTGCTGGGGAGTTGTCATGTCGGTTGGGTTTGTAAGTAAGTAAGTAAGTAAGCGGCGGAGGCGCCGCAGAGAAAGATATGGGTTGCGAAGAGTCTGTTTTTATAGGCGTTTAAATTTTCATGCGTACCTCCTGTTGAAAGTGCCGTCCATCACCCCTGTCCGGCGGCCGATCGCCTTGTTTGGCGATCGCAAATCCGGTTCCAAGCGCCAACCAAATAATTAGCGATGAAAGAGTTTTCATGGATGCATGGATGCATGGATGCATGGATGGAAGGTTTGGGGGGTTGGCGGGGCGTGTTCGGCGGCGATCGCTTGTTTGCGAGAATGGGGATGGCGACAGAGCTGAGGTTCCAATTCAAGCTCGATCGCTGGTTGTTTATAGGTCGGGTCAATTTGGCTAGTCAATTTGGCTCGTAATTGATTATGACAGAAAAGGAGAAAAGTAAACCTTCACCCAGGAAAGTTACTGTGTTGCGACAATTGCGAGAGCGCGCAGGGTTAAGTAGAGAGCAATTAGTAGCTAGGCTAGATAATCGAATTTCACTGAGAACCTTGCAGCGCTGGGAAAATCTAGGTAACGAGCCGGCTATGACCCGTAAGGATTGGCTTGACCTTTGTGAAGCCTTGAATGTTCGGTGGGATGATTTACCTGTATCGTTGTCAAGCTTTGTGGAGGTCGTACACTCTGACTTGATTGCTGTTTAGCTGACATCGGGATGTCCCGCGATATCCCGATTATTTTTGCCCTGGATATAGCCAAAATGACTAGCTATTTTGACTTATTAGTGATATGATGATTCCATCGCCGAGCAAAGCACCCCAAACCCCTGAGAGACGGCAGCCTCAGTAAAAACGACCTGCCAGGGACTGCAAAGCAAGGTTCAAAATCACCCAAAAACGCTCATGCAACTCACTCCCGAGTATAAAAGCGCTATATTGTCAGCCCTGGAAAAATTCGAGCTCGAATTTTCCGACTTTAGTTTGCCAGACACTGCTGAAACTCTTGTCGAAGTGCTAATCGCCCGATCGATTAGAGAGTTGAAAAAAATGAATGATTTCCTAGCGAAATCTTTCACAGTTTGTTTGCCCCCTCCCAAGAGAAACTCTAAGGTTTCTCTGAGTCACTGGGCGTCTCAAGTCCTTGCCGATGCTCTTAGCTTCAAATCTCAGGACCGCGGCTCATGCTCAGTAGAGGTAACCGCTAAGGAATTACTTCCTTTTGAGGAGGCTGTCCCCGTGGAAACCGAAACTCTCGATCCGGAACCCGCGCCAATTTATAAAATCCGTCTTCTTGGCGAATACGGGATTTCCGAGCATCGGGTAAGTCAAACTCCTCCCTACCTAATAGACCTCTCCAAGAATTGTGAAATCTTTTGTCAGAGCGGATGAGAGCAGTTTTTCATTACTTTTTAATTGCCAGATCAAAGAACGGAATTATCAGGGTTTTCAGCATTTATTGTTGAAATTTTGCTCAATCATAGGAGGTTAAATACTAATTTTATCCAGTTGATTTACTCGCCATATTAACTCGAAAGAACTAAAGCTCCTATGCGGAGTCTTACTAATCCACACACAATTAAAATAACT
>NZ_JAEQCI010000088.1:0-22485 GCF_020738565.1 Microcoleus sp. PH2017_12_PCY_D_A
GTCATTACAAAGCGTGTTTTTAGCTTCTAAGAATGCTGAATTTATCTCAAAATATACTCACCACTGGCGAACAGTGTTCAATAAGATGCGTTCCCCCTGACGGAGTGGGATGCAGAACTGAATCAGTTACACGAGCGCAACGGCGATTTGGTACTGAAGGTTCAGATGCTGGAGCATGAACTCAGGGAAGTGCGGCGCTCACGGGAGGTAAATAAAAACTCAGCTCCGACCGTCGCAGAATTCCCAGAGCCAGCCGAGTTGCTTAACCAACTGAAAGCGCGGCGCAAAAAGTCCGGAGCAAACTTGGCTGATATGGAGGTGGTTTTGGAGATACTAGGAACCGACAGGAGCGAAATTTGAGCGGAAAATAGGACTATCGGTAATACAATTAACCTGAAACCCTTACTCCGCAAAAGACATAGAAAGTGAGCACGGAGGGATTTGAACCCCCGACCCTCAGGACCGGAACCTGATGCTCTATCCACTGAGCTACGTGCCCTCGACTTTTTAGAGTATAACACGTCTTGTCGAAAATGGCTAGTCGATCGATAAAATTCGATCGCCAGTCTCCAAATCCCTTGACCGATGCGGGTTATACTCGGGCGCGCGAGCGTGTATCAGACAGTTCTCGCAGCCTGAGACTGCAAATTTTGACGATTATCGTCAAAATAATACGACAATAGATAAAATAATAGGCTTTGATATAACAAAGATTAGGTTCACATTCGATCGGGGTTAAGCGTCTACCACAGCTAATATGGCGCGCATCAAGTCCCTCCAGCTAGTCGGGAGTAGATGGCACTGCTGTTAAGACGAGCGGGAGCAAGGACGGTTCTAGACAAAGTTCACTAAACCTCTAAATCTGATGATTTATAAAATTTTAGATAAATTACCGCTGCGAACAGTTCTCATAGTTCCATTTGTACTGCAAATCGTGGGAGCCGTGGGCCTCGTAGGATATTTGTCTTTTAGAAACGGACAAAAAGCAGTTAATAACCTTGCCAGTCAGTTAATGAGCGAGGTGAGTTCGCGTGTCGAGCAAAACCTGCAAGCTTACCTGACAACACCCCACCAAATCAATCAAAGCAAGCTGGATGCTGTCAAGCTGGGGTACTTAAAAATGGATGATGCGTCATCTTGGGAGAAATATCTTTGGCGGCAAGTACAATTATATCCTTATATCAATTTTACATCTATTGCCAACAAGAAGGGAGACTATCGAACCGGAGAAAAACTGTCTAAAGGCTCTCTAATGATTAATCTGTCAGGGAAATCTACAGGCTTTGATTTCTATTCTTACACTACTAATGATACAGGCGATCGCACTACCGTATCAACAGTTGTCAAAAACTTTGACATCCGCGAACATCCTTCGTACCAAAATGCGGCTAAGGTCGGCAAACCAACTTGGAGTTCCGTTTATATTTCGTTTCTAGAACCGACATTAATCCTGGGCGCACTCCAACCCGTATACGAGAATAATCAGCTAGAAGGAGTATTAATTTCTGCGTTGCGTCTAGACCATATTGGGAATTTTTTAAACAGTCTCAAAATTGGCAAATCCGGGCAAGCATTTATTGTCGAAAAAACTGGTACGTTACTGGCAACTTCAACTCCCGAACAACCATTCCGTACCAAAGATAATAAAAAAGAACTCTTCAAAGCAGAAGAGAGCGTTGACCCCTCGACTCAAGCTACAGCTAGATATGTAGCAGCTCGTTTTCGGGAATTAAAGGAAATTAAAACTTCCTATCTCTTTAATTTTGAAATAGACGGCAAGCTTCAATTTGTAAAAGTTCTACCGTTTCAAGACGGCAAAGGTTTAGACTGGCTGATTGTCGTAGTTGTTCCCGAAGCAGATTTCACCGAAGAAATCGATGCCAATACCCGCACAGCGATTTGGCTTTGTTTGGCAGCTTTAGGAGTAGCTGTCGCGTTCGGCATTCTGACTTCTCGGTGGGTGACAAATCCTATTTTGCGGTTAAATACAGCAGCCAAAAATATTGCTAAAGGTGAATGGGACACCACAGTAGAAAGCGAACGCTCTGACGAATTGGGGGAATTAGCCAAGTCATTTAACAGCATGGCTCAACAACTGCAACAATCTTTTGAAACTTTAGAACACCGAGTGCAAGAGCGGACTGCCGAATTGGCTGTAGCTAAGGACAAAGCAGAAGTAGCCAATAAAGCTAAAAGTACCTTTCTGGCGAACATGAGTCACGAATTGCGATCGCCCCTAAATGCAATTCTCGGCTTTTCCCAACTGATGACTCGCAGCCAAACTCTATCCCCAGAACACCAAGAAAATCTTAGCATAATTAGCAGCAGCGGAGAACACCTGCTCACCCTGATTAATAACGTGCTCGATTTATCTAAAATTGAATCGGGGCGTACCACCCTCAATCCGAAAAAATTCGACCTCTATCGCCTGCTAAATGACTTGGACGATATGTTTCAACTGGGAGCAGATGACAAGCACTTGCAGTTAGTTTTCGAGCGCAGTCCCGACGTACCGCAATACGTAGAAACTGACGAATTAAAGCTGCGACAAATATTAATTAATCTGCTAAATAACGCTCTTAAGTTTACAGAATATGGCGGTGTTTGCGTCAGAGTTAGCAAGCAGCTTTTAAGCAATATAAATCCACAGGAAGAAGTAGGAAATAATCGTGTATCAACAGCCGAAAAACCTACAAGAAACGTGGCTATTAATGGCGTTAAAGTCCCACAGTTAACTCAGTCAGAAAATGCGAGTTATACAACCCACAATGACCGTTCAGCTTCTGCCTCGTCCTTATTTGTTCATTTTGAAGTCGAAGATACTGGTCCAGGTATTGCTGCCAATGAATTAGACAATCTTTTTGAAGCTTTCGTGCAAACCCAGACAGGCAAAGATTCTCAAGAAGGTACAGGCTTGGGATTGCCAATCAGCCGCAAATTTGTGGAATTAATGGGTGGCGAAATGAGCGTCATTTCTGCTGTTGGGAAGGGTACTAATTTTAATTTTTACATTCAAGTTATTGCGGTAGATGTGGCTGAGATTGCCATCCCCAAACCGACTCGCCATGTGATTGCCCTGGAACCCAACCAACACCCCTATCGAATTTTGATAGTAGACGATAAACCGCTCAACCGCCAACTCTTAATTAAACTTCTCAATCCTCTGGGTTTTGAACTGAAAGAAGCTACTAACGGTGAAGAAGCTATTGACATTTGGGATAGTTGGGAGCCGCATTTAATTTGGATGGACATGAGAATGCCCGTGATGGACGGCTACGAAGCAACACAATACATTAAAGGCACTATTAAAGGTCAAGCTACTGCTATTATTGCGCTGACTGCGAGCGTTTTGGAGGAAGAACGGGCTGTGATTTTGTCGGCGGGCTGCGATGCTTTTATGCGGAAACCTTTCCGGGAAGCCGATATTTTTGATGCTATGCACAAACATATCGGAGTGCGCTATATTTATGAAGATCCGGGTCAAGCTAACTCATCGGCAGTTCCGCGCGATCGCGAAATGACTGCGGCTGACTTCGTTAAATTGCCAGAGTCGCTGGTAGCTGATTTAAAGCTGGCGATACTGAAAGTGGATATGGATTTCATTGAGAGTTCGATCGACCAAATTAGATTAAAGGATACAGTAACGGCTAGTGCGATCGCGAATTGTATAGAAAATTTCGAGTACGACAAAGTTTTAAAGTTAATCTCTCAAGCAAGCTCACATGAATAATGACATTCCTAGCACCGATCGCGGTAATATTTTAGTAGTGGACGATACCCCAGCGAATTTGCGGCTGCTAGCCGGAATTTTGAACGGGAAGGGCTATAAAGTCCGCCCCGTACCCAGCGGCGAGTTAGCACTTTCGGCGGCAAAAGGTATGCCTCCCGATTTGATTTTGCTGGATATTATGATGCCCGAAATGAACGGGTATGAAGTTTGCGAAAAAATCAAAGCTGATGAACGCACTCGCGACATTCCGGTGATTTTTATCAGCGCGATAAATGACGTACTAGATAAGGTTAAAGCTTTTGATGTGGGCGGAGTAGATTATATTACCAAACCCTTTCAGATGGAAGAGGTGTTAGTTAGAGTAGAAACCCATTTAGCAATGTGCCAGTTGCAAAAAAAACTCCAACAGAAGAACGATGAACTGACAATCACTTTAGAGCAACTGCAAGCAACTCAGGAGCAATTAGTTCAATCGGAAAAAATGGCTGCCTTAGGGCAACTGATTGCAGGCATTGCTCACGAAATTAATACACCACTAGGGGCGATTCGATCGTCTATTGGGAATATTACTGGCTTTTTGGATAACAATCTCGACAGTTTGCCAGTTTTTTTTAAACAACTCTCTGCCGAACGCCAGCACGATTTTTTGAGTTTGATGCACAGTTCCCGCCAACAAACTTACTCTTTATCTACGCGAGAAAAACGGGAATTTAAAAGAGGCGTGAAGCAGCAACTAGATGCGGAAGGGATTGATAATTCTGACAGCCTTGCTAGCATTTTAGTCAATATCGGATTGCAAGGAAACGTGCAAGAATTCGTGCCGTTGCTCAAAGACCCTGACAGCGAAAATATTATCAAAACTGCCTACGATTTTGCTAGTATTCACAAAAGCGCCAAAACCATCGCTACCGCTACAGAACGCGCTGCAAAAGTCGTTTTTGCTCTCAAAAATTATGCGCGTTACGATGTACATGGGGAAAAATTAAAAGTGAATATTACTGAGGGAATTGAAACTGTATTAACTCTTTATCAGAACCAGCTAAAACAGGGTGTGGAAATCGTCAGAAGCTATCAAGCTCAATTGCCGGCGGTATTGTGTTATCCAGACGAACTCAATCAAGTTTGGACAAATTTAATTCATAATGCTTTACAAGCGATGGACAATCAAGGAACTTTAACAATTGACGCCTTGCAGCAAGATACCAACTTTGTTGTAAAAATTACCGACAGCGGCACTGGAATTTCACCCGAGATTTTGCCGAAAATTTTTGAGCCTTTTTTTACTACCAAACCAGCGGGAGAAGGCAGCGGATTAGGATTGGATATTGTCAAAAAAATTATTAAAAAACATCAGGGGACAATTGATGTGGAGTCGGTGCCCGGTAAAACTGCATTTACGGTGTCTTTGCCGATTAATTTAATTGAATAGGTTAAATAAAGTACCCCAGACTGAAATCTGGGGCTAAAAATTTGCAGTCGAGGCGCGCGGAATGTAGAATTTTGAAAACGGTGTGCTGCCCATCCGGGTTCACCCAGCCAGACGAAAGGAGGAAACTAGCGATGTCTAAACCAGCAATTTTGTGTGTTGACGATGAAGTAGCGGTGCTGGAAAGTCTGGAAATTGAACTGCAACAGGCGTTTAACGGTAAATATCTTTGCGAATTTGCTGAAAGTGCTGCCGAAGCACTGGAGATTATTCAAGAGCTGTGTGAAGATGAGGTTAACATTCTAGTTATTGTCTCTGATTGGTTGATGCCTGGAATGAAAGGAGATGAGTTGTTGATTAAGATTCATCAAAAATATCCGCAGATTGTGACAGTTATGCTGACAGGACAAGCGGACAAAGAAGCAATTGAGCGCACAAAATCTCAAGCCAATCTTCATGCTTTTATACAAAAACCTTGGCAAAATCAAGAATTAATTGAAGCGATTAAGTCTGGTCTAGCAAAGTTATGAAAAAACCTGTAATTATTTGTGTGGATGATGAGCAGACTATACTCGATAGTCTGGAAATAGACCTGCTAAAAGCCTTTGAAGATAAATATTTAATTGAAACAGCCCAAAGCGGCGAAGAAGCTTTGGAGTTGCTGTCTGAACTTTTAGCAGAACAGTATGAAGTTCCTTTGGTTATTTCCGATCATATCATGCCGAATATGAAAGGAGACGAGCTATTGAGGAGCGTTCATGCCATCTCGCCGAGAACTCTTAAGATTATGCTGACGGGTCAGGCTGATTTGGAGGCGGTAGCCAATGCTATTAACTACGCTAAGTTGTACCGATACATACCTAAACCATGGCAAACAGATGATTTAAAATTAACTGTTACTGAGGCAATTTACAGATATTTTCAAGACAAACAATTAGCTGAAAAACAAATAGAACTTCTGGAAATGAATCAGGAGTTGGCAAGATTAAACCGCAAGCAGGCGATGCTGATTGCCAAACTCCACGAAAACGAAAGTCGGTTGACGCAATACCTGGAAGCTATGCCGTTGGGAGTGTGCGTGCTGGATGCGAACGGTCAATCTTTTTATGCTAATCAAAAGGCGCGGGAGGTATTTGGCAGAGGCACTGTGCCACATATTAATGCGGAGCAGAAAGCAGCAATTTATCAATTCTATAAAGCCGGAACTAATCAGAGATGTCCTGTGGAAGAATTGCCAATTATGCAGGCGCTGCGGGGCGAAAGTGTGCGGACTGAGAGTGTAGAAATTAGGACTGGTAATAAGGTGATTCCGGTGGAGAGTTGGGCGACTCCTATTTATGATTCTCTGGGGGATATTTGCTACGGGATTATTGCTTTTACTGATATTACGGAACGCAAGCAAGCTGAAGCAGCGCTGGTGCAAGCTGAAGAGAAGTATCGCCGGATATTTGAAAATGCTCTCGAAGGTATTTTTCAGACTTCACCTGATGGAACTTTGATCAGTGCTAATCCTGCTCTCGCTCAAATCTACGGCTATGATTCCGCTGAAGAATTGATGGCAAGTGTTAATGATTTTCAGCGACAATTGTACGTGCAACCAAACCGCCGTCAAGAGTTTTTCGCGCTGATGGAACAGTGCGGTACTGTGTCTGAGTTTGAGTCGGAAGTTTACCGCCGAGATGGCAGTATTATCTGGATTTCTGAGGATGCGCGTACTGTTTTTGATGCTAGGGGTGAACTGCTTTACTATCAGGGTTTTGCTGAGGATATTACTTTGCGAAGACTTGTGGATGTGGAACGCCTGAAGTTTACGAATGATTTGGAAAAAGCTTTGATAGCTGAAGAAAAGTTCAATGAAGCGCTGTTAGAAAGCGAAAATCGGCTGACTCAATTGCTGGAAGCGGTGCCGGTGGGTATATTTGTGGTTGATGGTATCGGGAAACCTTGTTACATGAATTCTTGGGCTGAGAAAATACTTGGCAAAGGCTTGGTTTCTGATGTTATTCCTACGAATTTGCCGGAAGTTTATCAAACTTACTGCGCCGGAACTAATGAGCTGTATCCGGGCGAAATGCAACCGATTGTGCGGGCGCTGCGGGGGGAAGTGGTGCACGCTGATGATGCTGAAATTCACCAGCCCCAGAGGATTGTGCCGATCGAGGTTTGGGCGACTCCAATCTACGACGAACGGAAAAACATTGTTTATGCGATCGCAGTTTTTCAAGATATCACGGAGCGTCAAGAGCTAGAAACCGAGCGCCGCCAGTTCACAAACGAGTTGGAAAAAGCTTTAGCAGCAGAAGAAAAATTAACAGATGCTTACGGGCGGTTTGTGCCGCACCAATTTCTCCACTTTTTGGGATATGAAAGTATTCTGGACGTAAAATTAGGCGATCAGGTACAGAAAGAAATGTCGGTGCTGTTTTCAGATATTCGCAATTTCACGGCTCTTTCTGAAATGATGAGTCCCGAAGAAAATTTTCAATTTATTAATGCTTATTTGTCGCGGATGGAGCCTGCAATTACTGAAAATTTTGGGTTTATTGATAAATACATCGGCGATGCAATTATGGCGCTGTTTAATGGCAGTGCGGACGATGCTGTGAAAGCTGGAATTGCGATGCTAGAGCAGCTTAGCGAGTATAATATGAGTCGCAGTCGCCCCGATCGCGCGCCGCTGCAAATTGGCATTGGGATCAATACGGGTTCTTTGATGTTAGGCACGGTTGGCGGCCAAAGTCGGATGGATAGCACGGTGATTAGCGATGCGGTAAATTTAGCTTCCCGCGTGGAAAGTTTGACGAAAGAGTATGGAGTTTCGATGTTAATTACTCACAATACTTTTGTACAGTTGAATGATGTTTATGATTTTAGGTTGATCGATCGCGTCACAGTGAAAGGCAAATCGCGCATGGTTACGGTTTATGAAGTCTTTACGGCAGATCCGCCCGAGTTGCGACAAAAAAAGTTAGAGACAAAGACAATGTTTGAGCAAGGTTTGGTATTCTACAATAGTGACAAGTTTCTCGAAGCTACAAGATTGTTTTCGGCGTGCCTGCAAGTCAACCCCGGGGATAAGGTAGCTCAAATTTATATGCAGCGATGTGTGAAACGGCCGATCGCTCCTGCATAATAGAAGAAGTCATTAGTCATTAGTCATTAGTCATTAGTCATTAGTCATTAGTCATTAGTCATTAGTCATTAGTCATTAGTCATTAGTCATTAGGAAGAAGTCATTAGTCATTAGGAAGAAGTCATTAGTCATTAGTCATTAGGAAGAAGTCATCAGTCATCAGTCATCAGTCATCAGGAAGAGGGAAGAAGAAGGATTTAGTTATCGTCGGGAGATAACGAAGAAGCAATCGATCGCGTGGGGAAAGTGCAATGCCAGAAAGTCCTAGACATCGGGCGCGGTTGCTATATTGTTTAGATGGGCAGGGAAACGGAAACAATTGTTTCTTGCTGGGGCAAACTTTCTATTTTAAATTGTCCTCCGTGCAATTCTGCTAGGCGTTGGACGATGGCCAGGCCCAATCCCAAACCTGGTTGTTGGTAAAGTTTGCGATCGAACTGCCTGTAAGCTTCTAATTGTGCAATCTGAGCGGGTGTCATACCGCGGCCTTGGTCTTTGACAGACAGAATAAAAGTCTGATTTTCCACGAAAGTGCTGAATAAAATCGGCGTTCCTTCTAAAGAAAATTTGAAGGCATTGTCCAGCAGTTCCTCAACAATTTTTGTGAGTCTCATGGAATCAATAGCCACAGACGCATCCTGCAAGTTTAATTGTAAATCGTCTGTTCTATTCACCTGTTTCGCTTGCTGGCGGGCTTTTTCACTCAACAAAGATTTTACGCAGCTAAATTCGCTGTTACGCATCTCAAGAAGCAGTTCGGGATTTGTGGCTGCCATCTCCAGTTCTGCATAGAGCAAAAAGTTCTGAATCAGCCGATACAAGCGATGACCGGAAGTGTTTATTTGACCGATCATATCTAATATATCTGGTTCTTCCAAGACGTGATATTCTGATAAAATTAGCTCCGAAAAACCCAGAATGGCATTCAAAGGAGTCCGCAATTCGTGGGGTATCGACATACTAATATTAGTTCGCAATTCGTCTAGCTTTTTTTGCGATTGCTTGCTAATTGTTTTCTGTTTTTCAAGTCTAATAGCAATTGCTTTGAGCAGTTCTTGCGGCGTACAAGGCTTGGTAATGTAATCGTCTGCTCCTAGTTCCATGCCCGTGCGAATGTCACTTTTATCGGCTTTTGCTGTGAGGAAAATAAACGGAATTGTGGCAGTTAAGGGTTCGGAACGCAAAGCTTTTAGGACGCCGTGACCGTCCACTTCTGGCATCATCATGTCGCACAAAATTAAATCGGGGATTTGTGCGATCGCCAATTTGATGCCGGCTTGGCCGTTAATCGCTCCAATGCCTTCAAAGTTCTCGGCTTCCAGCAACTCTAAAATGTTTTCTCTAATCGATTCTTCGTCTTCTATTACTAAAATCTTTGCCACGGTTATTGCTCCTTTTAGTTAGTAGTTGTTGCAAAAAATCTGCGTGAGGACACTTGACAAATTTGTTGTTTTATGTAGTTAACTGAGCGTTAAGCGGCGGATGTTTATAGTGGATAATTTAGTTGTTAAGCTGTGCATTTAAATTGTATATTTTAATTCCATATTAAAACTCGTCAACTCCTCGGACCCTCCCCCTCTCTCCCCCGATCCCCATCGGACTCTCTCCCTCTCCCCCGCGCAGCAGCTTATTGGCTAGCACAAATTAAAGGTAAGGTAATAGTGAAAGTTGTGCCTTTTCCTTCTTGAGAGTCGATCGCCAGTTTGCCGCCGTGAAGTTCCACGGCTCTTTTCACAATTGCTAAACCGAGACCTGTTCCCGAAATAGTGCCGACATTTGTAGCTCGGTAAAAAGTTTCTAAGATCCGCTCTAGATCGGCTTGGGGAATCCCGATGCCCCGATCTTGAACCTGGAAAACAGCTTTGCCGTTTTGACAATTTAGTCGCAAGGAAACTGAACTGCCTGCGGGGGAATATTTGATGGCATTTGAGAGGACGTTTCCCAACATTTGCTGCAGCAGTTTTTCATCCATTTGAGCGTCGCAGTTGCCGCCTTCATGTTGAAAGGCGATCGGGTGTTGGTTGCTGTCGTTGAGCTGCTGTTCTTCTACCAGTTGACGGCAAAACTTTTCAAGGTTCAAGGAAACAGGTTGAAACGGTAAGGTGTTTGCTTCTATTTTGCCAATTACGAGGATATCTTCTAATAACTCTGTCATGCGTTTGATGGCTAATTGAATCCGCACAAAATGAGTAGATTTTTTTTCTTCTGACCACTTAGCGCTGTAATCTTGGAGCAATCCCGCCGAAAATTGGATGGTTGTCAGGGGGGTGCGGAATTCGTGGGAAACCATGGTGACAAATTTAGCTCGCAGTTCTGAAAGCTCTTTTTCTCGTGCGAGGGCTTTGAGAATTTCCGCTTCTGCGCGTTTGCGATCGCTAATGTCGCGGGCTTCAGCAATCAGCAGCAAAACTTGTCCTGTTTCATTTTTAACAGGTTTCAGCGAGAAATCAACTGTCACAATTTGGCCGCCTTTTCCTAACAAGTCTATTTCTCGACGAAAAAACTCGCCCGTACCAGCTTTGGCGATCCCTTTTTTTAATTGTTCTTTACCATTTGGTGACTGTTCCCAAATCGGCTGTTCCCAAATCGGGCGGCCGACAATATCTTGCGATCGCACTCCGGCAAAATCGAGGGCTGTCTCGTTGACTTCCAGCACGATTCCTTGGGGAGTCAGCAGCTTGGTGAGTTGAAACGAAGAGTCAAAAATCGCCCGAAAACGGCGCTCGCTTTCCCGCAGCATTTGAAATGTTTGGGATCGTTCGATCGCGTAGCGGATCGTCCGTACCAATAATTGAGTAGTAATTTGACCTTTAACAATGTAATCTTGAGCTCCCAAGCGAACTGATTCTAGGGCGATCGCCTCATCGTCCAAGCCCGTCATTACCACCATTGCTGTATCCAGGGCAACTTCTCGCAGGCGAGTTAGGGTTTCCAAACCGCGGCTGTCGGGCAAAGAAAGGTCGAGCAAAACTACATCAAAGGGTTGTTTGCACAGTTGGGCGATCGCCTCGTGCAGGAACTCAACAGAAACCAGTTCCCACTGGACGCCGACAGATACTTCTAACAGTTCTGCAAGCAAATCAGCATCAGCGGGATTGTCTTCTACTAACAGAATCTTAATCCACATAGCTTAGACGTTTTTGACTGTAAAAATTTTACTCTACCAATCTAAGATTAAACTTTTTTGCTTGACCTTGCCCTTTTTAACTTGAAAGTTATTATTTGGGAACAGTCAGTCGATTTTAGATTTGAGATTGAAGAATTTTAGATTTACTTGCAGCGCCGTGAATCTCGGAGCTTGGGCAAAAGTCTAAAATTCGGCGCTGGTGGCGGCTCGTGTCGGGGGCTGGTATCCGTTTTTGGGAGCTTTCACCACCGCCCGCCAAAAATATTCAATCAATTAATAATTTAGAGGAAGTTTCACGACGGCGAGCCAGAATTCCTCAATTAACCTGACTACTTTAGTAAATTGTACAAAGTCTACAGGCTTGGTGATGTAACAGTTGGCGTGGAGCGAGTAGGACTTGACAATATCCTCGGGAGCTGCTGAAGTGCTGAGAATCACTACCGGAATTAATTTTAAATTCGGGTCAGTTTTAATTTCTTCTAGCACTTCAACACCGCTTTTTTTTGGCAGGTTCAAATCGAGCAAAATCAAATCAGGACGGGGTACGGCCAGATAGGGTGCTTTTTTGCGTAAAAACTTGATTGCTTCAACTCCATCCTCCACAAAATGTAAGTTATTCAATATTTTACCCTGACCGAGGGCTTCTATTGCCAAATCGGCGTCGCTGGGAGAATCCTCAATCAGCAGAATCTCAACGGGTCTAACAGTGCTTCGATCGCTCATAACTGCCGTATCCTTTTGATTAGAGGAAAAAATTAACTTTGACCCTTCACGTACTAATTATAGGAATAGTGAAGTAAAAAGTCGCTCCTTTTCCCTCCTGAGATTCCACCCATATCCGCCCGCCGTGGCGTTCCACAATGCGCTTGCACATCGCCAAACCTATGCCAGTACCGGAATATTCGCGGCGTCCGTGCAGCCGTTGAAAAATGATAAAAATGCGATCGGCATACTCCGGATCGATGCCAATGCCGTTATCGCGGACGCTGAACAGCCATTCGCCCTCTTGCCTTTGGGCAGCGATCTGAATGAACGGGATGTCTTCGCGGCAAAATTTGATGCCGTTGGCGATCAAATTTTGGAATAATTGCATTAGTTGAGATTCATCTGCCATCACGGTTGGCATCGCATCGCAGGTGATTACAGCTTTCTTTTCGGCGATCGCAATTTGCAAATTGCACAAACTTTGCTTGACAGCAGCGTTGCAGTCCGCCATCTCAAACTCCTGGCCCCTCGTTCCCAGTCGCGAATACGCCAACAAATCGTTAATTAACTGCTGCATTCTGGTGGCGCCATCAACAATATAATTAATATACTTATCTGCGCGATCGTCCAAATTTCCTTGATAGCGCTGGGCCAGCAATTGAGTATAACTCGTAACGGCTCGGAGCGGTTCTTGCAAATCGTGGGAAGCCACATAAGCAAATTGTTCTAATTCCTCGTTAGAACGCTTCAAATCTTCTGTAAGTTGCAGCATTTGCTGCTCTGATTCTTTGCGGTCTGTAATGTTGTAAACCAAGGCGCAACAAGACACCATATTCCCCAGCTCTTCGTCGAATACTGGACTGACAGAAATATAAGTCCAAACATCTTGACCGTCCTTGCTTTTTAGTTTAAATTCCTTTTCTTGGGAAAGCCGCCGCAAGCGCCGCTCGACATTATCAAAAGCTTGTTCTTTTTCCTGTTCGTCCAGAAAATCCCAAAGCGGCAGCCCGAACATTTCTAATTCACTATAGCCCAGCATTCGCGCCATGGCATGGTTCACGTAAGTCGTGAGGCCATTGCTGTCAATTACCCAAATACCTTCTTCTGCTAATTCAACTATTTGCTTGTACTTAAATTCGCTTTCGAGCAAAGCTGTTTCAGTTAATTTGCGATCGGTGATATCTTTCAGGAAACAGTGGTGGCCGTTAAATGTTCCTTGGGCGTCGCAAGCTTTTACCATAGTTACTTGCTTGTAAAAAAACGTTCCATTTTTGCGGACACCTCTAGCTTCTACCTCTACTTTGCCAGAAATTAGCATTTCCTGATAAGCACTAATCAGCATCTCAACATCACCCGGATGTACGGTGAGCGGCCATTCCATGCCGACCATTTCTTCCGGTTCGTAACCGCAGGTATGAGCGTAAGCTCGATTAGCATTGATGTAGCGTCCCTCAATGTCCAGCCGCGAAATGCCTTCCACCGCATTTTGCAGGGCAATGGTGAGGTCGCGGAAATCTTTTTCAGCTTGTTTGCGATCGCTAATATCCTGACCGACACCCAAAAAACCGTTAATATTTCCGTTGCTGTCAAATAAAGCAGTCACCGACAGCAGTACCGGAAACCGCGAACCATCTTTGCGAATGTAAGTCCATTCATTTTCGTCAGCTATTCCCCGACGCGCCCAGGCAACAAAAACCTCAAACCCCGGCTCTATTTTTACTCCCAATTCTTGAGAAATAATTTCTGCTCTTTGACCGACCTCCACAGGATCGTGAATGATTGCTGGCGTAACTTTCCCCACCACTTCTTCGGAGGAATAGCCTAAAAGTTTCTGGGCTGCCAGATTAAATGTTTTAATTGTACCGTCTGGTTCTGTAGAAATAATTGTGTAGTTAGGGCTATTAAGAATCGCATTTTGCAGTTGCGTCAATTCTAACAAAGTAAACGCAATTTTTTGTCGGTAGGCGATTTCTTTCTGCAATTTGTGGTTAGAAATTTCAATTTGAGCAGTGCGCTTAGCAACTCGACGCTCCAGAGTTTCATTGAGCAGTCGATTTTCTTCTTCTACCTGCTTGCGTTCTGTAATATCAGTAATAGTACCCACATAACTTTTAACCTTCCCATTTTCTCCGATTTGACCGACAGCTTGACCGAATACCCAACTAATTTTAGTGCGATCGATGCCTTGAAAGCGGTACTCAGATTTAAACGGCAATTTCTCGGCAGCGGCGCTGTACCATTGGTCAAAAACCCGCTGGCGGTCGTCTGGATGAATGCCTTGGAACCACCCTTTGCCCAAAGCTCGATCGCAGCCCATGCCCGAAATTTGACACCAGCGCTCGTTGACATACAAGCAATCGCCTATAGCGTCTGCATAAAATATTCCCACCGGCGAAGCTTCAGTTAAAGTTTGATAGCGAGCTTCTGTTTCTCGGCGTTCGATGATTTCTTGTTGCAGTATGCGATCGATCATCCCTAATTGAGTTGGACTCAGGAGAGTTAATGCTTGGGGAACTAAAGGAATTAATGCAAAAGCCGTGTAAGCAGAAATCGCGGCGGTAATAATTTTCAGACAGCCAGAAACCCAATAAACAGGATGCCAAAGCGTCCAAACTTCCATTACATGAGTAGTGCCGCAGGAGATAATAAAGGCTGCAAACAGCCAAAAAATGTTGCGAAAGGGCAAGTCTTTTCGGTGGGCGATAAAATAAATTAGGGATAGGGGTATGGAATAGTAGGACAGGGCAATTATCGAGTCTGACACTATGTGGAGTGCGACGAGTTCTCGCTGCCAAAGGTAACAGTGACCGTGAGGAATGTAATTCCCGATGAATAACAGGTTATTTAAAACAGTCCACATGATAAAGGAATGGGTAATGGGGAATCGGGAATCGGGAATTGGTAATTGGTAATTGGTAATTGGGAATGGGTAATGGGGAATTGGGAATTGGTAATTGGTAATTGGGAATTGGTAATGGGGAATGGAAAATTTAACCCAATAACTTATAAGTTATCTCAAAATTCAAAAATCTACAGAAGAGCGGGCGAAGGTCATTCGCACGCCAAACAAACGAAACCCGCCTCCGCGGGTTGAAGTCTTATCTTCTCCTTCTTCTTTCTTCTCTCGCGACGATAACTCAAGCCTTCTTCTATCAATCCGTTACATCCGTTACAGAATCCGTTGCCGAACTTCCTTCACCTATAAAAAAAGGGGCGAGCCCGAAGCCCGCCCCACCAAAAATTATGCTGCTGCTATTGATTAACCCAACAGCGCCTGAGCCTTAGCTACGACATTATCAACGGTGTAGCCAAACTTTTCTAAAGCAACGGGGCCCGGTGCAGAAGCGCCGAATCTGTCGATGCTGAGGCTGTCGCCTTCGGAACCTAAATAACGTCCCCAGCCGAAGCTAGAACCTGCTTCAACTGCTAACCGCTTGGTAACAGCTTTCGGCAGTACAGATTCGCGGTAAGCGGCATCTTGGGCGTCGAACAATTCCCAGCAAGGCATTGAAACCACGCGGACTTTATTGCCGGCGGCGCGCAATTTTTCAGCGGCATCAACGCAGAGGTATGTTTCGCCACCGGTACCGATTAAAATGATGTCGGGAGTGCCGCCGTCGTCGGACAAAATGTAAGCGCCTTTGGCTGTTCCTTCGATCGAGCTTCCGGCCAAATTGGGCAGGTTTTGACGGGACAAAGCCATTAAAGTCGGGCGTTTGCGGCTTTCAACTGCCACTTTGTAAGCACCGGATGTTTCGTTTCCATCCGCAGGGCGCATTACCAACAAATCGGGAATTACACGCAGGGAAGCAATGGTTTCAACAGGTTGGTGAGTCGGGCCATCTTCGCCCAAGGCTACGGAGTCGTGAGTCATTACATAAATAACTCCAGCTTCCGAGAGTGCGGAGAGGCGAATTGCGCCGCGCATATAGTCGGCAAATACTAAGAATGTGGCGCAGTAAGGTATTAAGCCGCCGTGTAAGAGCATACCGTTGGCGATCGCGCCCATGCCGTGTTCCCGCACGCCAAACCGCAGGTTGCGTCCTTCGTATTGACCTTTTTGGAAGTCTTTTTCACCCTTGAGCAAGGTCATGTTAGAAGATGCCAAGTCAGCGGAACCGCCGATCAATTCAGGTAGGACAGCAGCCAAAGCATTCAAACATTTTCCTGAATGATTGCGAGTCGAATCTGCCTTATCTTCCGGGTTGTATGTGGGTAAAACTTGATCCCAACCTTCGGGAAGTTTGCCGGCAACGGTGCGATCGTATTCTGCTGCTTCTGCAGGATATGCTGCTTTATAAGCATCAAAAGCTGTCTGCCATTCTTGCTCAGCTTGAGCGCCGCGTTCTACTGCTTTGCGGAAGTGTGACAAAGCATCGCTAGGAATTTCAAACGGTGCGTGTTCCCACTTCAAGAAATCGCGAGTTGCTTTCACTTCATCGGTACCCAAAGCAGCACCGTGAGAACTGTAAGAATTGCGCTTGTTGGGAGAACCGTAACCAATGATGGTGCGAACTTTAATCATGGACGGTTTGTCCGTGACTTTTTTCGCTTCTTCAATAGCTTTGTGAACTGCTTCTAGGTTAGTATCTTCGTCTAGAGCGGTATTGTCTACTGTAATAACGTGCCAGTTGTAAGCTTCAAAACGCTTGCCGACATCTTCAGTAAAGGCCAAGCTTGTGTCGCCTTCAATGGAAATGTGATTGTCATCGTACAGGGCAATTAATTTGCCGAGTCCGAGGTGTCCGGCCAAGGAACAAGCTTCGCCGGAAATGCCTTCCATGTGGCAGCCGTCACCCATGATGACATAGGTGTAGTGGTCAACAATGGTGTGGTCGGGCTTGTTAAACTTGGCAGCGAGGTGAGCTTCTGCCATTGCCAAACCGACGGCGTTAGCAATGCCTTGTCCCAGGGGGCCGGTGGTAACTTCTACGCCTTCGGTGACGAAGTTTTCTGGGTGTCCGGGGGTTTTGGATTCCCACTGACGGAATTGCTTGATGTCGTCGAGGGTGACGCTATCGTAGCCGGTGAGGTGCATGAGGGCGTACTGCAGCATACAGCCGTGGCCCGCGGAGAGGACGAAGCGATCGCGATTGAACCACTTGGGGTTTTTCGGGTTGAACCGCATAAACCGATCCCACAGCACGAAGGCCATAGGGGCAGCGCCCATCGGCAGTCCCGGGTGTCCTGATTTTGCTTTTTCTACCGCATCGATGGCGAGAAAGCGGATAGAGTTGATGCAGAGTTCTTCGAGTGATTGAGTTGCAACAGCCATAATTCTGGTTTTTATATGTTAAGAGAGAGTGTGTGTGATATCATATCGGGTCAATCGATCGTAATTCTTGTAGGGGCGGGTTCACCAATAATCCCCAATGAAAACCAGAGTTTTAGTAAACCCGCCCCGACCCAAATAGTACGATCGATCGACCGGACATGATATGTGTGGTCGATTCTGGCAGAGGTGCGATGAGTCGAGTTCGATCGCCCGCGTCTCTGCTGTTCAGTTTCTGTGGAACTGCCGTGAGGCTGCACTACATATCATCTCACCACTTGCGATCGACAGACAACTTATATCATTTTAGATTTTAGATTTTAGATTTTAGATTGGGAATGATTTACTGGGTATGGGTTTGAGGCACTGGCCTGCGGTTGCATTTTTTTTTAACGGGTATTAATTGTTTAAAGTTTCGGCCACTTTGTGGTGTCTAGAACAATTTGCGATCGGAGATATTTCTGGGTGGGCTGGCAGTTGTCAGTTGGCAGCTACCCGATTTTAGTCAAAAGTCAAGGCATACCGGACGATCGCAAGTGTATCTTAGTTGTTTGAAAAATTCATCTGTGTGGCGCGGTTATGATAAAGTCTAGTGTTTCTCACATTTTGCAGCTCGGTGACGAACAGGCAAGATGCTTGTCCCACCCCAAGTGAATTTTATGGTGGGGCCCGCAGGCGAGCCTGCGGCTCGCGCCAGCACGAGAATAGTGCAAAATGTAAGATATTGGTAATTTTAATCAGGCAATAAGTAATGACTCTGAGTGAAGCCGAAGTCCGCAGTCAAAAAGTAGAAGAACTGCGATCGCAAGGCATAGAACCGTATCCCAGCCAATCCTACGCGCGATCGCACACAGCCCAACAAGTTCGCGAAATATTTAGTCAGCCGGGAAAAGAACTCGCCAACGGAGAAAGCGATCCCGAAGAAATTCCGCTGCGATTAGCCGGCCGCATTATTTCCAAGCGCGACAGCGGCAAAATTGGTTTCATCGATTTAAAAGACGCCACAAACAAAATTCAACTCAAAATCGAGAAAGCAATCGTCACCGGTGAAGTCGGCTTGAGCTTTGAACAAATTAAAAAATTGCTTGATATCGGCGATTTTGTCGGCGTCAAAGGTATCGGCTGCCGCACGCCCCGGGGAGAACTTTCTATTTTAGTGCGGGAATTCACGCTGTTATCAAAAGCTACTATTCAATTTCCCGACTCTTATTACGGCATTAACGACCCCGAAGTTTGCCGCCGCCACCGCGAAATGGATTTAGCTAGCAACCAAGATGCGCTCAACCGTTTCATGCTACGCAGCCGCATCGTGCAAAGCATCCGTTCCTATCTCTGGCAAGCCAATTTTTACGAGATAGAAACGCCGACACTCCAAGCTATTTACGGCGGTGCTGCTGCTAAGCCGTTCATCACGCACCACAATGCTTTGGAAGTAGATTTATATTTGCGAGTTGCTCCAGAATTATTCTTAAAAAGGGCAATTTGTGGAGGATTCGAGCGAGTATTTGAACTAGGAAAAGCCTTTAGAAATGAAGGCATTGACAGCACTCACAATCCCGAGTTTACCTCCTTAGAAGTTTACCAAGCCTATGCAGATGTATTCGACATTTTAACAGTGGTCGAAGATGTGATGTGTTTTGCGGCAGCGGCTGTTTTCGGGGATGTCCTGGAAATAGAAAATCAGGGAGAAACCATCAGTTTAGAGCGCAAGTTCGACTACAGCGACAAATATCCCGGTTTCAGCGGCAAACACTGGCAAGTGAAAACGATGGTGGAAGCTGTCAGAGACGAGTTTGGGCTGGATTTTGACAGTTTGGACTTGGAAAGTGCGATCGCATCCGCAACCAAGCTAGAATTGCACCTGTCTAAGTTAGAACAACAGAGTTTAGGCTACGTGCTGTATGCAGTTTTTGACAAATTAGTTGTTCCCAAACTAATTCAACCGACATTCATCATCGACTATCCCGTCGAAGTCAGTCCCCTAGCCAAAGGACACCGCAGCAAACCGGGATTTGTCGAACGTTTCGAGCTATTTATCAACGGTACCGAATACTCGAACGGCTTCTCAGAATTGAACGATCCGAAAGAGCAAAAAAAGCGCTTTGAAGAACAGCTAGCGCAGAAAAACGCAGGCGACGACGAAGCGCATCCCATGGATGAAGACTTCATCCAAGCCCTATCTTTGGGAATGCCGAATTGCGCGGGAATGGGCATCGGAGTAGACAGATTGGTGATGCTTTTAACTAACACTCAAAGCATCCGAGATGCCGTAATGTTCCCGACAATGCGGCCTGTCAAAGATTAGTAAAATCCTGTGGATACTGTCTTGATTTATTCAGGGGTTAGCGCTCAAATAATTCGAGTCGAAAGGCTTTTGGGATTTGAAAATCCCAAAAGCCAGTAAGATTCGTTCGTAGTGCGGACTTTAGTCCGCTCTCCTGCTGCGGACTGAAGTCCGCACTACAAACTGTACAATCGGACCATGAGAGCGTGTCCAAGTTAGGAGAGCGAGTCCAAGCTCACCGAACAAAAGCCTGCCTCCTGCCTCCTGCCTCCTGCCTTCATTGACCTTGACTCGTGTTACGATTATATTACAAAGGTGTCTGCGGTTCGATCGCTTTTCTCTTTCAAGATACAAGAGGCGGGTTCATCAATGGTCTCAAACATTACAAACAGGTTAAATAAACCCGTCCCCTCCCACCTGACAACCCGTGACTGCTGTTGGTGCAAAAGATCGTTTAAAATGGAATTGCACCCTAATTTTCTAAACAAATAACTTCTCATTGTTAACTCAGAAAATATGACACTTATTCAAGAAAAAACTCTCGCCTCAAAAGTTCGCGCCGACTTCCCAATCTTGACACAAAAAGTCAACGGCAAACCGCTCATTTATTTAGACAACGCAGCTACATCTCAAAAACCCCTAGCTGTGCTCAACGCTTGGCGCGGTTACTACGAACAATACAATGCCAACGTGCACCGCGGCGCCCACACTCTCAGCGCCAAAGCAACTGATGCTTACGAAGCGGCGAGAGACAAAGTTGCAGCATTTATCAATGCAGCATCGCGGCAAGAAATTGTTTACACTCGCAACGCCACCGAAGCAATTAATTTAGTTGCTTATTCTTGGGGTTTGAGCAATCTGCAAGCGGGAGATGAAATTATCCTGTCAGTTATGGAACACCACAGCAATCTCGTTCCCTGGCAAATGATTGCTCAAAGAACCGGTGCGGTGCTGAAATTTGTTGAATTAACCGAAACTTACGAGTTTAATTTAGAACAGTTTAAAACGCTGGTTTCCGATAAAACTAAGTTGGTGTCTGTGGTTCACATTTCCAATACTTTGGGCTGCATCAATCCAGTTAAAGAAATCTGCAAAATCGCCCACAGTTTCGGCGCCAAAGTTTTAATTGATGCTTGCCAAAGCGTGCCGCACATGGTAGTGGACGTGCAAGCAATCGATTGCGATTGGCTGGTTGCTTCCGGTCACAAAATGTGTGCTCCGACTGGTATCGGTTTTCTGTACGGTAAACTGGATTTGCTCAGAGAAATGCCTCCGTTTTTCGGCGGCGGCGAGATGATTGCTGATGTGTTTCTCGAATATTCTACCTATGCTGATTTGCCGCACAAGTTTGAGGCGGGGACTCCGGCAATCGGTGAGGCGATCGCCCTTGGTGCTGCGATCGACTATCTTAATAACATAGGCATGGAGCAGATTCACGCTTGCGAAGCCGAATTGACAGCTTATCTCTTCCAACAGTTGCGGCAAATTCCCCAGATCAAAATTTACGGCCCGCAACCAGACAGCAACGGCGAAGGTAGAGCCGCCCTAGCATCCTTTAGCGCCGGAGAAATTCACCCTCAAGACTTGTCTACCATGTTGGATGAGGAGGGGATCGCGATTCGTTCCGGGCATCACTGCACGCAAGCTTTGCACCGCTATTTGAACGTTTCATCTACGGCGCGGGCGAGCGTGTATTTTTACAATACCCGTGAGGAGATTGATGTGTTTGTAAAAGCACTGAAAGAGACGATCGACTTTTTTGCTGGGATTATGGGGTAATTTAGTAGGGCGGGCAGTGCCTGCCCTACCAAATTACTTAAACCTTATTGCTTTTACTTAGGTTACACCGATAGCACAGGAGCTGAAGGTTATCCCATATAGTTAAACCACCTTTGCTAAAAGGGTAAATGTGATCTGCTTTTAGTTCCTTAAAACCTTTAGGCCCTCGAAATACTATCTTGCAAGTAGGGCAAACATATCCATTCAACTCAGTGCTTTAGTGTAACCTAAAATAGGCTTCTTTCCACATTAACGGGACTTGAACATAAAATACGATAAAAATAGGTTATAATAGTTACAGAGCAAGCATATAACGTTAAAAAATGACCCATGAAAGAGACAACCCCTGCCGCGATGCCCCCCTGCTTCGATAGATGGTGTCAAAGATTTGACGATATTTTTGGTCATCTTGCCCAAAAACGAGAGTTTAGGAACTATTTAGGGGGATTATTGGGAGAAAGTGAACGAAAAAACCTGTCGCAGATGGCAGAAAACGCTGTCGGAGTAACTTACCACAAATTACATCATTTTTTAACAACAGCGCCTTGGTCATTCAATGAACTCAACGAACGTCGCTTAGACGTAATGAATCAGTGCAACCAGACCAAGATTAGTCGAGGATTTAGCCTGATAATAGATGATTCAGGACATAGAAAAAGTGGTAATTTTACCCTGGGTGTAGGAAGACAATACATCGGACAAATCGGAAAAACTGATAATGGGGTAGTAGTAGTTACGAGTCATCTATATGATGGTAAGAAGAGCCTGCCATTAGATATTGAATTATATAAAAAAGCCGACTCATTACCCTCCGGAAAAGATGACCCAGACTTCAAAAAAAAGCCAGAAATAGCCATAAATTTAATCGATAAGACCTTAGCTAGAGGCTATAAACCAGGAATAGTCTTGATGGATGCAGGGTATGGTAATAACACCAGTTTTTTACAAGAATTGGAAAACCGAAAACTAAAATATATCGGAGGACTTGCCAAGAATCGCAAAGTAATAATTCAAAAAACAGTAGATGAA
>NZ_JAEQCI010000089.1:0-21899 GCF_020738565.1 Microcoleus sp. PH2017_12_PCY_D_A
GCAACAATTAGGGCAACTAATTTCTAATGTCATATCACGCTATGGGAAACACTTCTCTAATTATAGCTTACTCCGATCCTTTCCTTCAGGGCACTACCGGAAAGCTTTTAGTCCCGACGGTAAATTGTTAGATGAAAAACTGTCTCAAAGGTTCGATGAATTTGCTATGAGTTTAGTAGAAAATACTCAAAAATTGCGAGGAGTTTCTTAGCCTGCGGCTTGATGAAGCCAGCAGTCATGGGAAATGGTAATGGGTAATTGGGAATTGGTAGTAACTAACCAATAACCAATAACTAATGACTATTGGTAATGAGTAATTTGTAGCAACCAACCAATAAGTAATGACCAATAAGTAATGACCAATAAGTAATGACCAATAAGTAATGACCAATAAGTAATGACCAATGACCAATGACCAATGACCAATGACTACTGACTTCAAAATGGCATATCGATCATATCCCCGAAAGGATGCGGTACGTCGATCGGCATTCTTCCGGGTTTTGACTCATACTTGTCAATCCAGTTTTTTGCCAATTCCAAAGCTTCCTCCTCCGTCTTAGCATTTTGGACGGCGACATGGTGGTTCCCGTGGCTATCCCAAACCTCCACGTAGAAGACTTTCTGAGATTGAATAATCCAACCTTTTTGACATACTCACCGGGATGGGGCCACGGTGATTCTTGACACTTCATCGACTGACGCAACCGAGATTGTCTTACTCTGTCTCTGTGTCCGTTTAGAGTCGTGGCAATGCCCTATCCCGACTTGAACTATATTTTTAGCTGCATTGAAATCCCGATCGTGTTCGGCTCCACAATTTAGACACTGAACCGATCGGACTTTCAGATCCAACTTTCCCCACTTATATCCGCAATCAGAACAGACTTGACTGGTAGGTTCCCAGCGACTAATGACCTTCAATTCCCTACCAAACTTTTCAGATTTAGCCTCGCACAAAGTTCGGAATTCGTACCATCCTTGCTGACTGATTGCTCTTGAAAGCTTGCGATTCTTGACCAGACCCGACACGTTTAAATCTTCCAAAACAATTACTTGGTTTTCGTTAACTATCTTGGTTGATAATTTGTGCAGAAAGTCTTTGCGAGTATCGACAATTTGATTGTGCAGTTTGGCGATTCTAATTCGGGTTACATTTCTTCTTTTGGAATCTTTTGGTTGACGAGCCGCTTTGCGCTGTAGTTTACGAACTTTCCGGTCTAACTTTTTATAGTTAGGACTTTCGGCTTTTTCACCATTACTCATGACCGCAAAAGTTTGAATTCCCAGATCGATACCGACACTTGGGTTTTTAGCATCGACTTGAACGGGTTCAATCTCTACAACAAAGCTGAGGAAATAGCGGTTGGCGCAATCTTTGATAATTGTTACCGAGCTTGGTTCTGATGGTAGTTTCCTAGACCAGATGGGATTGACAATCCCTATCTTGGCTAAATACACACCCTCTCCCTTGATTGAGAAGCCATTGCGCGTTAACCTTGCCGATTGACTGTTAGTCCTTTTTTTGAACTTAGGATAGCCAACTTTACGCCCCTTTTTTTTTCCTTTACACGAATCGAAAAAGTTCTTAAATGCTGCTTCCAAATCGGCTATGGATTGTTGTAGGGGAATTGCCGACACTTCGCCTAACCATGCCCTTTCTTCAGTCTTTTTTGCCTGAGTGATTACTATTTTCTGAAGTTCGGCGGATTTAGGCTTCTTTTCGGACTGTTTACAAAGAGCCATGGAATCATTCCAAACAACCCGAACACAACCAAACAACTGAGCTAATTTCTGTTGCTGTTGGTTGGTCGGGTAGAATCTGTATTGATACCTTGCTTTCATTTGGTCTGGCTATTTACTTACTCTATTATACTATGACTTGCTGATACAATCAAAAAATTAAAGCCATCCTATAAGGACGGGGCTTTAGACCCATTTTTCTGGTAAAATGAATTTTACCGGGATTTTTATAGTATTTTTGGAAAAAAGTCAGTTTTACGGTTAACCTCATGACTAGACTCCTCAAGCAATTATTTAACTGGAGAAATTATCTCCAACCAGCGGCTGTGGCGATCGCGATCGTCCTGATCGCATCCCAGATAGCGGTATTGCCGGCATTGGCGACGGGCGTTTACGAAATGCCAGTGTTGTCGGCGGGCGATCGAACTTGGGTGTGGGACAAAGGCGACGTACTCAGCCGCAGCACCGAAAGCAACATCAGCAGCGTGCTCGACACCCTGGAACAGAAAACAGGAAAACAAGTCAGGTTTGTCACCATCCACCGCCTAGACTACGGCGAAACGGCAGCTACTTTCACCGACCAACTGTTTGAACAGTGGTTTCCCGCAAAAGAAGACCAGGATAACCAAATTTTACTCGTTCTCGACACTGTTACCAACAGCGCGGCAATTCGCACCGGAGAAGGCGTAAAATCACTGCTAAGCGACGAAATTGCCCAGAGTGTAGCTGGGGAAACTGTGCAAGTGCCTCTGCGGGAAGGTAATAAATACAACGAGGCATTTTCCGCAGCCAGTTCCCGGATTGCAACTGTGATGTCCGGCGAACCAGATCCCGGCGCGCCTGAAGTTGTTGATAACATTCAAGTGGAAAGCACGTTTAAGAAAGCTGAAGAAACAGACCAAGGTAATGCCACAGTTATTGTGGTTGTGCTGTTGGTGTTGGCGACAGTGATTCCGATGGTGACTTATTTCTGGTATCAAGGTTTTTCTTGAACAGTTGACTGTTGACTGTTGACAGTTGACAGCGAGGTTTTTAAACAGTTGATGCTTGGACTAATCTTGAATGTATTCTCGATCGTTCAATAATGCAATTTCTGCCCGCACAAATTCCCGTCCCAGATAAGCCGCGTGATCGAACATCGTCACCGGGCTGGGGCGGGTTTCTTCTAGGATTTTGACGCAAAGTTCTTTGGCGGTTCTGCCGCTAAAAAGCGTGCACTGAGTGCGTTCTACTTTGCCGCGGGCGGGGATGGGTTTGCCGGTTTCGGGATCGACAGCCAGACCGCGATCGTCGATGATGTTGGTGAAGTGTTTGGCGCAAATTAGGCTGGTGGCGCGATCGATGTAAATGATGAAGTAGCCGCCCGGATCGAGGTCGATGTGGCGTTTGGACAGCTTGTCATCGATGGCGGTGAGGTTTTCCAAGGTTTGACTCATGGTTGGGGAAAGGCAGTAAATAATAGCTGTTGTTTGTTTTGCTATTTCTAGTTTAGTGGGCTGCGGGACAAGTTTGGGAGTTTTTTGGGCAACATTCTGCGCGATATCTGTAGAAAGAACGCAGAAACCGGGTTTTTTTAAGAAAATGCTGCATCGAAGCCTTTAATACCGGTGAAAAACCCGGTTTCTTTGGTATTTATGCGTCCGCGACTGTAAGTGCAAATTGTACTGGATATCTGTAGGGAAACGGCAAGGCCTAAGTCCGGCGCGGGACTCTGCCACTTTTGATGATTGATATAAAATTGAGGAATTAACCGCAGAGAACACAGAGAACGCAGAGGAGGAGAAGAGAGCAAAAAAATCTGTTATGATTGGGCTGAGTAACTGTTTATCTTAAATTATAGATGAAATTCATAGATTTATTTGCCGGAATAGGAGGTTTCAGACAAGGTTTTGATAAAGCAGGATTTGAATGCGTTTTTTCCTGCGAAATCGACAACAAATGCCGAGATGTTTACAGCAAGAACTTTCAAGAAAATCCCGCAGGAGATATCAAAGAAATCAATCCCGCAGACTTGGATGATTTTGATGTTTTAGCTGCGGGATTTCCTTGTCAGCCTTTTAGCATTTGCGGAAAAAAGCAGGGTTTTGAAGATACGAGAGGAACGCTATTTTTCGAGATTTGTAAAATCATAAAAATTAAACAACCTCAAGTTATCGTTCTCGAAAATGTCAAGCACTTAATTCATCACGACAAGGGAAATACATTAAAAGTAATTATCGCTAGCCTTGAGAGTTTGGGATACAACGTGAACTGGCAAATATTAAATGCTAAAGATTTTGGAGTTCCCCAACATCGAGAAAGAATATTCATTATTGGAACTCAGGGAAAAACCTTCGATTTTTCTCAACTTCCGAGCAAGTTTACGCCGCAACTCAGGGATTTTCTAGACGTTCAAGGTGATTTTGAAATCTTGGACAGTTCTAAATATACTTTAATTGAGCATCCGAGAAAACAAGCTTCGGGGCTGTTATTTGTAGGTTACAGAAATAAGGGTACTTGGAAAACTGGCGTGAGGCCAAATACAGAACATTTGTCAAGGGTTCACCGACAGCCAAATCGCATTTATTCGGTAGATGGGGTGCATCCGACAATTCCATCGCAGGAAACATCCGGCAGGTTTTTCATCTATTTTTCAGAAACTAACACTGTCAGGAAACTGACGCTGAGGGAATGTTATCGACTGATGGGTTTTCCTGAAGATTTTAAGACTCATCCCAAGGTTGGAGAAAGTTACAAGCAAATTGGGAATTCTGTGTGCGTGCCGGTGGTGGAAGCGATCGCGCAAGAAATATTAATCGGCGGTTGAAACCGCGTCTGTACAAACGAAGTCAGGATGGTGCGCGAACTAAGGAATAATTGCATTTGACATGATATAATATCAATTAACCCGTGAATTTCCACAAACTTTAAAATAGGATGATTCACCTATGCAACTCGAAGAATGTTTCAATTTTAAGCAGCGCGATGATATTCTGGTTAAAGAAACGCGAATAAAAAGGCGAGAAATCATGCAATTAAGTCAAGCTATTGTTAATGAATTTCAGCCGAAAAAAATCATTTTATTTGGCTCCTATGCCTACGGAAATCCTCAAGATGACTCGGATGTAGATTTATTAGTAATTTTACCTTATGAGGGAAGCAGTTTTCGCAAAGCCTGGGAAATCTTAAATAAACTTCAGCCTAAGTTTGCTATAGATTTGTTAGTCAGGAGCCCTGTAGAGGTAGAGCAACGTCTTGGTTGGAATGATTTTTTCATGCGAGAAATTATCGAAAAAGGAAAGGTGATTTATGAATCCGCTAACAGTTGAATGGGTTGATAAAGCAGAAACCCGATCTCTTTAGTTATCGCCAAAGTCTGAGAAACCGGGTTTCTGTCAAGATCTAGTTGGATACGACAATCTCGAATCAGAAACCCGGTTTCTTTAATGGTTGGCAGAAACAAGGCGATTTCCTACTAGATAGCTGCGATTCACGCCTTTCCCATGATATCATATCAATTAATCGATCGATTTTCACCAATTTTAAAATAGGATTATTCACCCATGCAGCTCGAAGACTATTTCGACTTTCAGCGCCCCGATGATATTCGAGTCAAAGGAACGCGCATCGGCATTGAAACCATCCTGTATGATTTCATCCATCGCGCTCGCACTCCCGAACAAATTGCTCAAACTTATCCGTCTCTCAACTTGGAACAAGTTTATGCTACTATCCTTTATTACCTGCACAATAAAGAAGCCGTTAGTAACTACATTGCTGATTGGTTGGAGTGGAGCCACCAGCAACTTAAAGCACAAGAGCTAAACCCTCCACCTGGTATTGCTAGACTGCAAAAATTGAGAGCGGAACAAAAAGCTAAACAAATCAACAATGAGTCTGAATTATCTGTTGGATGAAAATGTCGATCCTAGCTATAAAACTGAAATTTTGACACGCAATCCCGAGTTGATAATTTGGTGCGTGGGCGAACCCGAAGCTCCGAGTCTGGGAACTTTAGATCCAGAAATTCTTAAATGGTGCGAGGAATATAACTTTATATTGGTGACGAACAATCGTAAATCGATGCCCGTGCATTTAACAGATCATTTAACTGAGGATCGTCATATTCCAGGCATTTTTCTCCTCAATGCCAAATTAAGTATCGGACAAAATATTCGGCAATTAATTTTTATTGCTGAGGCATCTTTTGATGATGAATATCAGGATCGAATAGTTCATTTGCGAGAGATTGTTTGAATAAATTTGTCAAGCGCGATCGACCTTAAATCAAAAAATCGTGCTTTTTCGGTGCTGGTCGCGATCGCCCAAGGTATGTTAGTTTCTAATAGAGTTTGTAAGACTGTACTGGGTGGGACGGGTTCAATTTCAGGGAGAAATCTGATTCCTTCTACTGTGGTTAAATTGAAGGCTTCTTTTACTTTTGTGATGGTGGTGAATTGACTGTATGGCATAAATTTTTGGTGTCGATCGGAATTATAATATTTTAAGAGTTGGGATTGGCAGGCGAGTTAACAACCTTACAGGTATTAAGACGATTAATTGCCGAATCATCAGGCGGTACAATTGTTTCCTTTCAGTCGATCGATCGCACTGGGCAGGTGAGACACCTACCCCAAAACACATTAATCTTATTTTTGTTCTTTTACTTACCTTTACCAATTCCGTCACAGAGATGTCTGTCACTGTCGCTGACATTGGCACTGGGGTTGTGCAAATACGCACGCACCTTATCGCAACCGCGCACCAGTAAATCGTCAAAATTCACATTCCATAAAATAACTGTCTTGTCCTCACTGCCAGAAGCCAAGGTTTTACCATCAGGGCTGAAACTGACACTATTAACCGAACTGCTATGCCCCTGGAGAGTACGGATTTCCTTGCCAGTGGTGACATCCCAGAGTTTGATGGTGTTGTCACCACTGCCAGAAGCCAAGGTTTTACCATCGGGGTTGAAACTGACACTCTTAACCGGACCGCTATACCCTTGGAGAGTGTGAATTTCCTTGCCCGTGCTGATATCCCAGAGTTTGATGGTGTTGTCATAACTGCCAGAAGCCAAGGTTTTACCATCGGGGCTAAAACTGACACTCCAAACAGCCCTGCTATGCCCCTTGAGGATACGGATTTTCCTACCTTTGGTGACATCCCAGAGTTTGATGGTCCGGCCACTACCAGAAGCTAAGGTTTTACCATCGGGGCTGAAATTGACACTTGAAACTGAACTGCTATGCCCCTTGAAAGTGTGGATTTCCTTGCCGATGGAGGCATCCCAGAGTTTGATAGTGTTGTCACCACTACCAGAAGCTAAGGTTTTACCATCGGGGCTGAAATTGACACTTGAAACTGAACTGCTATGCCCCTTGAAAGTGTGGATTTCCTTGCCGAGGGAGGCATCCCAGAGTTTGATAGTGTTGTCACCACTGCCAGAAGCCAAGGTTTTGCCATCGGGGCTGAAATTGACACTTGAAACTGGATTGCTATGCCCCTTGAGAGTGCTGATTTCCTGGCCAGTGGTGACATCCCAGAGTTTGATGGTGTTGTCACCACTGCCAGAAGCCAAGGTTTTGCCATCGGGGCTGAAATTGACACTCCTAGCCCAACTGCTATCCTTTTCCAAGCGGTTGCGTTCTCTTCCCTCTAAAACTGATTGTTGTAAAGAACCTACCAACTCTATTGAGGGTTCGGCTTTGAGACGTTGCCGCAATACTCCTGCCCGTAAACTTTCCATCAGCGCATCCAACTCTTTCCCTTGGCTGAAAAGTATATCGGCAGAACGAGCCATGATATCACTCTTTGTAATTTCGGCTTGTCGCCATTGCCAGCCGGCAAACCCTGATAGACTTAAAGCACCGACTAAGCCAGCACTTAATCCTAAAATGATCCGCTTTCTTAAGCGTTCCTGTTGGTTCTTTTGGCGATCGCGCTGTTCTACACTAGCATCAATAAATTTATTTTCCTCTGGTCTTAACCCACCAACATTTTCAAAAGTATTTTTGCTTCTCAACTCTTCAACCTGAACTAACCGAGAGCCTTTCAAGAGTTCATCATTAGCTTTTGACTCATTTTCTAAGCAAATTTTTTGCCACCGTCTTGTTTCACTAGCTAACCAATTTTTGAGAATAATTGCTTCTTGCTCTTGCTCAATCCATTTCTTTAAAATCTCCCAAGAAGAGAGCAAAATTTCATGGGCAATTTCTATAGTGCCAGATGGTTGCAGGCGATCGCTATTTTTGCCGATCGCCACTTTTTCTGTGAGAGAGTCGCTACTACTAACCAGCAATTTTTCATCAATAAATCTGTCGAGTATCTTGTTGACTGATTCGCCGACAAATTCATCTCGATAGGCTCGTCTGCTAACTATTTTACTGCCTGAATCAGTTTCAACAATATTCACCAGCTTCAAAAATATTTGCTTAGTGGCTGTCTGTTCATCTTCACTAAAACCTGTATAAATTTTGTCAATATGCTTTTGCAGCGCCCCTCTTACGCCCTCTAAATTTGTATAACTTGCCTTATTTAAGGTGCGGCTTTCAATAATAGGACGACTATCAGCACCGATAATTTTACATTCACTTTCCCAAAGCAAATTTAGGGTGTACTGCAATAAGGGAAGGAACCCTTTTTGTCCTTCAACTTCTTTAATAATTTGTTCAACTAATCCCTCTTCAAACACCACACCATGTCTAGCTGCTGGCTGCTCGATCGCCTGTCGCAGTTCATCGGGGTACATCTCTGTCACGAGATGAATATTATTTTGATTGGCAATTCCACCTAAGTCTGGATAAGAACTCAATTGCTCTACAAAATCGGCTCTCATTGCTAAGATAATCTTGATAGAACTATCGCCAGACTTGGCAACTCGGACAATACCTTCAATAAAGTTTTTACATTTTTCTGAGTCTTGACAAATGGCGAAAAGTTCCTCAACTTGGTCGATAAAAATCAACCAACGTTCCTCATTTTTCTTTAAAGTGCCAATCACTTCAGTCAGTGTATCTGCCTGGGCTTTTAGGGCAATTTCAGCTTCTGACTTATTGAAACTATAATCTTTTTCTTCACTGAGTAGACAACGATATAGGGAATCAAATGGATCTTGATTAGGCGTAAAAATGAAGTTATAAAATATTTGAGATTCGAGAGATTTCTTTAATTCAGGAATTAACCCGGCCCTCACAACAGAAGACTTTCCACTGCCAGAAGCACCTAAAACTAAACTTAGGTTGCTGCTACTATTCACTGCCTCGAACAATCTAGCAATCAGCTTATCCCTACCAAAAAAACGCTCCCTATCTTGGAAATTAAACTTTTTCAGCCCTTGATAAGGTGAAGTTTTAATTAGCGGCTGCTGCGTTACCTTAGCTACTGAAATCTGGACAATTTGAGTCTCAATCTTAGTCCCTATCTGAACGGGAGCGAAAATTAAGTCACCCCGAACATTAGTATCTTGAATTAGGTTACTTTGTGCCTGAGATTGCGGCTCGGGAATTGGCTGGTTCATAGTAATTGTATTTCCTAGGCTTTCGCGCTCGGAAATGCAGCTTCGGCGGTTCATTTAGCTAAAGCTAACACTTCTTCTCATCTTTGCGATCGTCTGTCGAGTCTCCGTCAAACCCAAGCGCTATCAGGTTTTGGCTTCCTTAACTTTTCTTTCCTTCTTGAACGGGCTTAAATTCAAAGTCTCCACCAACATTCACCCCACTTACAGTGTTGGTTTGAGTTTGATTAATGATATCCTGCCCGCCGGGTTGTTCCTTCAGTTGGTTGAGTAAATCTTGAGCTAATTTAACAATCTCCGTATCGTCATTAACCTTCGCATTTTCTATTTCTTCTTGTAGTGTAGATTTACGACCTTCAGAGTCGGGTTTTTTCTCTAGCTTCTCGATCGCATCCACAAGATCGCTTTCGGAACCAAATTTCTTTTTCAAAGCAGCTTTGAGAGCCTGATAACCGTCTGTAATAATATCCTTAGCAACAGGGATAGTAAGAGTCGTCACAAACGCTGTAGTAATTGGGTCCATATCTTATTGAATTTGTTTGAAGTTGATCGGATTCAAAGATGTTCAATATACCACATTTATTATAAAAATGGCATCTGGATTTACAAATCGTTAAAAATGCCCCAACCAATACTGTGGATAGTTTTCTGTGGCGATCGCCAGCACAGAATTTGGAGGTACACTTGTTAGGCCCCGGACTTCAAAAAGCGCACAAGCGCAACAACGTACCTGCGATCGCTATCTCAAACTGTGCTAAGTATTGCCCAACAGCCATCCGGACTAGATGACAAAATCTGCCACTACTATTGCTACCACTACTCGTGGAGTTGGTATTTTGACTGTGGCTAAAGTAGGAGGAACAGTAACATCAATTGCGATCGCACCAGTAGTTGCCGCCGCAGCGCCAGTAGTTGCGATCGGGGCTTTAATTTGGTGGTTATCGCGCGATTAATTAACATTCTGTCAAATTTGCAGTCAGGATTTAGATCGTTGCCGATCGATATTTGTAGGGAAACGGCACTGCCGTCTCCTCTATATTCGCAAGAACACGGCAGTGTCCAAAGCCGTGTCAACAAACACGTCAAACCCAGAGTCCGTCAGGGGTTAAAACCCCTGCCTCAAAGCTTAAGTCCTCTGAAGAGGACTAATAAGTTCTTTAGTCCTCTTTAGAGGACTTTAGCTATTAGACAGGGGTTTTAACCCCTGGCGGGTTTCAGGCTTAAGTTGACACGGCTTTGGGCAGTGCCGTGTCCCTACCGAAAACTTAAGCTGGAACTTGGATTCTTTCACTTCCCGAAAGCTCAAACGCCGCGTGAATTGCCTTCAAAGCTGTGACACCTTGCGCCTCATCCACAACGCAGCTAATCTTAATCTCAGAAGTCGCAATCATTTGAATGTTGATTTTGTGCTGCGAAAGCGCTTCAAACATCTTCGCCGCTACTCCCGGATGCGCTACCATCCCGGAACCTACTACGCTAACTTTGGCGATTTCTGTATCGACTGCGACTTCGCCCCAGCCGAATTCAACTGCTGATTTTTCTAGGACTTCTTTAGCTGCGGCGGCGTCAATTTGTGCTACGGTAAATGCAATGTCGCGTGTTAATATGCCGTCGATATTGTGACACCGCTGCGATTGAATGATTGTATCTACGCTGATATTTTCTTCTGCTAAGAGTCCGAACAGTTTTGCTGCTACTCCGGGTCGATCGGGCAATTGGCGAATTGCCAGACGCGCTTGATTGAGATCCAACGCTACAGCCCTGACTGCGGGCGGTTTATGAGATGATGAATGCAGCCCGATCGGCGAATTGGCGACATCAAATGCTTTGCAGAGTTCGGCAACTGCCCGATCGCACTCCGCAGCATCGATCGTACAACTAACCTTCACCTCGGAAGTGGAAATCATTTGAATGTTAATCCCCGCATCCGCCAAAGTCTTAAACATCTCGGCTGCTACCCTCGGACGCCCGATCATTCCCGCACCCGCAATGCTAACTTTAGCTATGGGTCGTTCTTCTGCTTTCACTTCGGGTTCCCCCAATTCTGGGCGAGCATTTTTGCCCAAGGCGGGGACGATCGCATCTGCAACCGCCACAGCTTGATTCAGGGAATTTCGCCTGACTGTAAAGGCGATATCGTTCGTATTTCCTTCGTGAATTGACTGGATAATTAAGTCTACATCGAGATTTTGCTGCGCGATCGCACCAAACAACCGCGCTGCTACTCCCGGGCGATCGGGCAAACGCAACAAAGACACCCCCGCCTGATCCAAGTCAAATTCCACCGCATCGACCGCTTTTGCGAGCTCCAAGCCCTCCAAAGGCCGGGGCTGCGGTGGGGGGGACACTACCTGCGTACCGGGGGCGTCACTCCAGCTAGAAAGCACCACCAGCGGCACGCCGTAATTCTTGGCAATCTCGACGGCGCGCGGATGCAGGACTTTTGCGCCCAAACTTGCCAATTCCAGCATTTCGTCGCAGGTGATTTCGTCCATCAGTTGCGCGTCGGCTACCAAGCGCGGATCTGTAGTTAGAATTCCGGGCACGTCGGTATAAATTTCGCATTTGTCGGCGCGCAAGGCTGCGGCGAGGGCGACTGCTGTGGTGTCGGAACCGCCCCGCCCCAAGGTGGTGATTTCCAATTCTCCGGCGTCGGCGATGCCTTGGAAACCGGCAACGACGACGACTTTACCGCTGTTTAACTGGGTTTCCATGCGCGAAGGATCGATCCGCAAAATCCGGGCGCGGGTGTGGGCGGCTTCGGTGACAATCCCGACTTGGGCGCCGGTGAGGGAAATTGCGGGCTGTCCCATTTCTTGCAGTGCCATGCTTAACAGGGCGATCGAGACTTGTTCCCCAGTGGAAAGCAACATATCCATTTCCCGTTTGTTGGGATTTGGGGAAATTTCTTTGGCGAGTTTCACTAAACCGTCGGTGGTTTTGCCCATTGCTGAAAGTACGACAACTAGGGAGTTTCCAAGCTGTACTGTTTTGACTACTCGTCGGGCTACTTCTAGAATGCGATCGACTGTACCAACCGATGTGCCACCGTATTTTTGAACAATTAGTGCCATAGGACTTACACAAAAAGTGATGCAATACTTTACTTAACCCATTAATATACGCAAATTCTGGATTACAACCGATGTCGATCTTGTTTTTGAGGCTGGTAGTCGATCGGGCTTAGCGGAGGTAAGATTTGTGGACTCCCAATAAAGAAACCGGGTTTTTACGAGATTAAGGGTTTTAGGCGAATATTTGGTTAAAAAACCCGGTTTCTCGCCAACTGCGTAAGTCCAAAGAAACCGGATTTTTTACGAGGTTGATGGTTTTGGGCGAGTATTTTGGTTGAAAAACCCGGTTTCTGGCTACCTATTAGCTGCCTTCTAACTCTCGCAAACGCGCTTCTAAAGCTTGTATTCGCAACTCAGCTTCTATGCGCCTTTGTCGTTCTTGTTCTGCTTCAGACTGCGCTTGTTCTGCGGCCAATTCGGCTTGTTCTGCTCGTTCCTCCGCCGCCGGCAGCAAAGTCCCGGAGTCATCCCACCAGCGCAGCCAAGGCAGTTCTACGCCCTGATAAACTCCTTGCCAAATGCCTAATTCTACTCGTATTTGGGCGATCGGGTAATGTCCGCGATTATTTGGTGCGGCTAACTCGAAGCGGTCTTCGACTAAATGATAGACTTCTACTTGGGCTTTTTGGACTTCATAAATCCCGTAAAAAGCAGGGCGAATTATCCGCTCGTAAATCCAGAACTTGCCTTTTCTTGGAGTCCTATCTCTTTCTTCACTGCCATCTCCCGACACAAATTCTAGTACCATGAGAGGCGGCATTAATTCCCGCCACATTACATAGGAACGGCGCAAATTTCCGTCAAGAGTTGGCGGCACGTCGGGTACGTAAAACCAATCAGGTGCTTCGGCTCCTCTTTCTGGCGGTTCCGGGGGTTGGGCTACTCGCCAGTAAATACCGGAATCTTGACCGATGCAGTATTGTCCGTCGGGATGAACTCGGTCGAGAATAGGTCTAATTGATGTTGTTAATAGGATGCTTTGAGGGTGTTCTTGAAAGTTTTTCACAAAAGTACCGTCGGAGTCTGGTAATTGAGTGTGGTCTGGAAAATCTGTTGCTAGGAATTCGGGTTTTTCGGTGACATTCATCTTGACCTCTTGAATGTAGAAAGATTATCTTAAATTCAGTAAAAATCGGTAATTGGGCATTGGGCATTGGGCATTGGGCATTGGTAATTGCTTGCCCGCACAGATCACTTAATTGACAGCCGCTCTACTTAGTTCTTGGTCAGTTCGAGATTGATAGTGTTATTATATCATGGTTATTTTCATGTTGCTATCTAGGAAATTCTGAAGATGACTCAGTACAAGTTAATTATTTTCGACTTCGACGGCACTTTGGCAATTACTCACAAGGCTATTGTATCTTGCATTACTAAAACTTTTGAAAATTTCAATATTACCCCGCCTGATGCGGATATAATTCAATCGACGATCGGCATCAATTTACCAAATACTTTTAAAATGCTGCATCCGGCGATCGAGGAAAGCGCAATTCCCGAATGGGTGGAAATTTACCGCTGTTTTTATCGGACGGAAGGTGAAAAGCAGCTCGATTTATTTCCCGGGACTAAGCAAGTATTGCAGTTGGCGAGCGAGTCGGGATTGAGCCTGGGAGTTTTTAGCAACAAACACGTTAGTTTTGTTAATTTGTTCCTGGAAAAGTTGAGAGTTCACAGTTTTTTTGATTTGATTTTAGGTGATAACGGACAAATTCTTCAAAAACCCAATCCGAGTGTTTTTTATTCGATTATTAAACCGCTGTTCCCGGATTTGGATAACAGTCAGGTTTTAATGGTTGGCGATACGGCGGTTGATTTGCTGTTTGCTAAAAATGCTGGGATAGATGTTTGTTGGGCGGCTTACGGATATGGCGATCGCGCTGAGTGTCTCGCCCTAGCACCGACTTTTGCGATCGAGGATATTTCGGAACTTGCTGCGATCGTTCAAAATTCTTGAGTCGGTTTGGTTCAGCAGAGTTTGAATCATTTAAGTAAGTTAAAAAAAATTCATGACAAATATTTCATGAGATCCGGACGCTCTATTTTTGGGGTGGGATTTTAAAATTAATGGCGCGATCGCAGACCACCAAGTAAACCATACCAGAGATAGAGTGAGCGCGACAATAAGTATTATAAATTAAAAGGAGGGAGTTCGGATTTTTTATGGTAGGATTTACCGCAAAAAATCTGCATAATAGCTTTGTAACTTCTGCCTTCGGGAAACAGGACAATTCTGTTAAAGTGAAGGGTGTGCAGCCAGTCGCGATCGACAATAAACTCAATCTATAAAAACTTATGCAGATCGATATAAACATTCCTTCTGAAACCCTATCGCCGACTCGTAGCGGGGGCAATGCACCGAATTTAATAGAAGAAGTATGGAGGCTGTACGATCGCGCCCTGGCAGCTACCAGCAACGGCATCGCGATCGCAGACGCTACACTGCCAGACAGACCCATAGTGTACTGCAACCCAGCCTTCGAGCAGATTACAGGCTACGATCGCAGCGAAATCATCGGGCACAACTGCCGCTTCCTACAAGGCCCGGATACCGATCGCGCAGCCGTCGCTCAAATCCGCGTAGCCCTGGAAGAACAGCACGACTGCAAAGTAGTTCTGAAAAACTACCGCAAAGACGGCACCCCCTTCTGGAACGAACTCACCATCTCCCCGGTGCGCGACAGCAGCGGCACCGTCACCCACTTCATTGGCGTCCAAGCTGATATTACCGATCGCTTTCAAGCAGAATTCGCCCTCTCTCAAGCCGAGGCAAAATACCGCAGCATCTTTGAAAACGCCACAGAAGGTATATTTCAAACCGCCCCAGACGGGCGCTACCTCAGCGCCAACCCCGCACTCGCCCGAATGTACGGCTACGATTCCCCGTCAGAACTGATCGCAAAATGTTCGGCAAACAACCTTTATGCCGATCGCACCCGCCGCGCTGAATTCATCGCCGAAATCAGCCGCGTCGGCTCCCTGAAAGAGTTTGAGTCCTGCGTTATCCGCCTCGACGGCAGCACTACCTGGATCTCGGAAAACGTGCGCGAAGTAGAGGGCGAAAACGGCGAACTGCTTTACTACGAAGGAACCGTAGCCGAAATCGCCGATCGCAAGCAGGCAGAAGCAGCCCTGCGCGATCGAGAATACTGGCTGAAAACCGCGATCGACGCCGTGCCCGACGCCCTCAACCTCACAGACAGCGAGGGGCGCTGGCTGATTGCTAACGACTGCGCCCTCCAACTTTTGGGCCTCGATACCGCAGACTATCAGGGCAAAACTACTGCCGAACTCGCATCCGCAGCCGATCCCAGAGTCAGAGAAATCCTGCTAACTTGGCAGGAAACCGACGAAACTACCTGGGAAGCAGCCACTCTCGCTTGCACCCGCCAAGTTGTCCCCTTACCCACAGGCGGCAGCAATTTGTTTGAAGTGCGGAAAGTGCCGCTGTTCAACCCCGACGGTTCCCGCAAAGGCATGGCAGTGGCGGGGCGGGACATCACTCAGGAAGTGGAAGCAGAGGCGGCTTTGCGGGACAGCGAACAGCGGTTTCGGGCGATTTTTGAACGCGCTGCGATCGGCATGGCAGTCGCTACCCTCGAAGGCGTTGCGATCGCCACTAATCAGGCATTTCAAGCTATGCTGGGGCGATCGTCCGCCGAACTTCGCGGAGTAAGCCTCGACGGCTGGGCGCACCCAGAAGACGCAAAGGCCGATCGCCCTTTGCGCCAACAGTTGGCCGATGGCGAACGCCAAGCTTACCAAATCGAGAAGCGCTACCTCCGCTGCGACGGCAGCATTAGGTGGGGACGCCTCAGCGCTTCTGCGATCGACAGCAGTCACGGAAAGCCGCAGTTTATTCTAGAAATGGTGGAGGATATTACCGATCGCAAACTTGCCGAATCAGCTTTAGTGCAAAATGAGGCTAAGTGGCGATCGCTAATTCTCAACAGTTCCGACATCATTACCATTCTCGACGCCTGCGGTCGCATTGTTTACGAAAGTCCTTCTGTAGAAACAGTCTTGGGCTACGAACCAGAGGAAATAGTCGGTGAAATTGCTCTCGATTTCGTCCACCCAGACGATTTGCCCTCGGTGATGTCCGACGGCGAAAAACTGATCGCAAATCCAGCCGATCCGATCGCCCTAGAAGGTCGCTTCCGGCGCGCTGACGGTTCTTGGTGTTTTCTCGAAGGAGTCGGCATTAACTTGCTAGCAGACCCCACTGTGAGCGGAATTGTGCTCAACTCCCGCGACATGACGGCGCGCAGGCAAGCAGAGTACCGCCTCAGCAAAATCAACGAGTGCTTTTTGGGATTCACCACCGACGCCGCCGACAACATCCAGCGGCTGACATCCTTAGCCGGCGAGCTTTTGGGCGGCAGCAGCGCCATCTACAGCCGCGTCGGAGGCGGGCTGCTGCGCGCGATCGCAACTTGGCAAACGCCGCCGGATTACCCGGAGGTCGATCGCGCCGAGAACCACGTCTGCACCGACGTATGCCACCAAGCCAGCGATCGGCCCGTGGTCATTTCTGACTTGCAGAACACGATCTACGGCCAAATCGATCCCGCTGTCATCCGCTACCAACTGCAAAGCTATCTGGGGCAAGCAGTGCGGCTGCGCGACGATTACGTGGGTGTGATGTGCGTTGTCTACACCGAGTCTTTCGCGCCCACAGAAGCCGACTGCAAGCTGATCGGAATTATTGCTGGGGCGATCGGAGTTGAGGAAGAACGGGCTGCTTCTGCCGATCGCGATCGGCAAAAATCCCAAGAATTGCAAACAGCTTTGTGCGAATTACAACAAACTCAAATGCAGTTAGTCCAAACCGAAAAAATGTCTTCCCTCGGACAAGTGCTAGCAGGAATTGCCCACGAAATTAACAACCCAGTTGGCTTTGTCGCAGGCAATCTCTGCCACGTCCGCGGCTACGTTCTCGACTTGCTAGACATCGTGCAAATGTATCGAGAAGAATGTCCGAATCCCCCAGCCAAAATTCAGAAACAAGCTGAAGATATAGACTTAGAATTTCTAGCAGAAGACCTGCCAAAATTGCTAAATTCGATGCACACAGGATGCGAGAGAATTGTAGAAATAATTCAAACTCTACGCAATTTTTCCCGGGCGGACGAAGCCAAATTCAAGCCTGCCGACATACACGAAGGTTTAGAAAGTACCTTGTTAATGTTGAACAGCAGGCTGAAAGCCAAGGCACACTGGCAGGGCATTGAAGTGATTAAAGAATACGGAGAACTGCCGCAAATACAATGTCATCCCGGACAGTTAAATCAGGTATTCATGAATATCTTGGCAAATGCGATCGACGCTTTAGAAGAAAGCAGCAGCCAAGCCAAAAAGACACCAAATTCAAGTTGTCCAACAATCACCATTAAAACTGAAATGATTGATGACAAGAGAATTTGCATTCGCATCGCAGACAACGGCCCGGGAATTCCTCAAGATAATATCGTGCGTTTATTTGACCCATTTTTTACCACAAAGCCCGTAGGTAAAGGCACCGGTTTGGGTTTATCAATTTCGCATCAAATTGTGGTTGAAAAACACAAGGGAAAATTGCAGTGCATATCGGAACCGGGTAAAGGTACTGAATTTATAATCGAAATTCCAATTAGATAAGCTCGTTTCATCGACTTTGTACCTGGGGAAATGGTAATTTTAGATCGTTAAATAATGGGAATAATTGATTCTGTAAGAATTAATAACTGACCTACAGTTGCTGGTTTATTTTACAGCTATTAATTGAGATTCGATCTCGTGTCCGCTAGATTAACCGCAATAATAAGTAAGGTTAGTAGTGCGGACTTTAGTCCGCAGCTTTTTGCGGACTAAAGTCCGCACTACTAACCGTGTTTGTTATGGTAATCGATCCGACACGATATCATATCATTAAAGTCCTCACGATCGAACCTTCTTGATAGCGGGTAATTTACAAAAATGGTTTGTAGTGCGGACTTGGGTCTGTAAAATGCTGCGGACTGAAGTCCGCACTACGAACCTTTTGTAGTGGGGTTAATCCAGCGGACACCCTATCAGTCATTCCCAAATCTCAAATCCCAAGTCCTTATGAATTCTGTCGCGCCTTGTTGTATACTCAGGATATCAGAGGTGTCAGTCTGACTGCTAATTTCGGCACTGTACCGACTTCAGTAGCTTTTTCAGACTGAGGAAAGTTTGTAATTTCTAACTCATTTGGGGGCAATTTACGAATTGCCCCCTTTCTTTTAGGGCTGTTACTACGATCGCCCGCGTGCTGTATCTTGTCGTAAAGCTCGATCGACCCTTCAATCAATCCGCCAGCCCTTGGAACCCATAGCTGCGACACTTCAACCTCAACCCCCATCAGCCTTTCATCTGACAAACTCCCTCGATCGCGCAACTTCTGGACTTGAGTTATCCTGAATTTGACCCATTGTGGCGGCTTGACGCCCCCAGCCGCACCACAAACCCACAAAATATCGCAAAAACTAAGATAATTTTATTATAAAATTGACCACTTTCCAATTACCGATTGGTGTCAAATTAACGTCTTATGTACTGTGGGTCTAGTGTTTGACAATTCTACCCCGATCTCCCTGGCACCCCCCTTCCTAAGGGGGGGGAGAAGAAACATTCAAAGTCCCCCTTATTAAGGGGGATTTAGGGGGATCTAGACCCTTGCTATAAGCGAGAGATACAAAGGTTTCCAGCCAATTCCCAATTCCCAATTCCCAATTCCCAATTCCCAATTCCCAATTCCCAATTCCCAATTCCCAATTCCCAAAATGAAATTCTTATTAGTGACAGATTTAGACAACACATTAGTCGGAGACGACGCAGCAACTCAACTTTTAAACCAGCACTTGCAATCAAAGCGATCGCAAATTTGTTTAGTTTACGCTACCGGGCGTTCCCATGCTTCAACCTGCGAATTAATTTCCCAAAAGCAACTCCTAGCCCCCGATTATACGATCGCAGGTGTAGGCAGCGAGATTTACCAAAACGGAACCCTAGATTTAGATTGGGCCCAATATATTTCTCAAGATTGGGATAAAATAGCGATCGCCTCTTTAGCTCAACAATTTAAGCAGCTTAAACCCCAATCCCTAACAGAACAAAATCCTTGGAAAATCAGTTATTGTCTGGAACCAGCAGCAGAAAACAGCTCTATTATCCAGACCTTGCAGCAAAAATTAACCGCATCGGGACTGTCAGCTCAAATAATTTTTAGCAGCAATCGCGACGTAGATATCTTACCAAAAACTAGCAATAAAGGGAATGCCCTAACTTATTTACAACAGCTCCTGCAAATTCCATCGGAGGCTACATTAGTTTGTGGCGATTCCGGCAATGATATCAGTATGTTTGAACAGGATGTTCCCGGAGTAATCGTTGCTAATGCGATGTCCGAACTCTTAGCATGGTATCGCGAATGCGGCACTGAAAATCATTATTTAGCTGGCTCTGCTTGCGCTGGGGGAATCATGGAAGGAATGACTTATTTTTGGGAATTTTGATGGCATAAAATGCCGTTAAAGGATCGAGCGTGAGGACTTCAGTCCTCATAAAATCAGAGGACTGAAGTCCGAACGATCAAACAGGGACACAAGGATCGAGCGTGAGGACTTCAGTCCTCATAAAATCAGAGGACTGAAGTCCGAACGATCAAACACGGAGACTGCGATACCATCAGCTTGTACTCGCTTGCCGCACCGCACATGGAACAAAATACTTTACCCGTAGAGGTGATTCTCTCTCACCCCCGCCAATCCCTAGGGAACATTCGGCTGAATTGGACGCCGCAACCGGGGAACTATCTGGATTTAGAGGGAAAAACCTACGCTGTCTTGGAACGCCACCACCGCTATCAACTCAAATCCGGGCGCTACCAACTGCAAAAAATTGCCTTGTACGTGCAGTCTGCCGCACCGCCGACGGAAAGAACGTTTGTCAGCGGCATCTGGGTTATCGGAGCTGCTAGCTGCCGCTTTAACGCTCGATCGGAAATTTTGCGCTGTGCAGTCAACCCCAACGGCCCCTGCGAGGGCTGCCACGATTACCAAAAGTGCTGAACGCGATCGAGTACACAGACAATTTTAGCTCGATCGGGCGATCGAGAGTGCCGAAGCTCTCGGTATCTCCCTCAATTACCGCCAACTATCTAAACCAACTAGCGACTCTAGAATCCAATTTAACTTCTTCCCGAAGGCAATAATCTACCTTCTGATAGGAATGCAGCAAATCGCAAATGCCAGTATGAATCAAATTTTCAATCTGTAGCAACTGTTCTGAAGAACAGCGAACCTGCATTGTCTGGTTCGACACAGACTCGCCGGAGCCGATCGCAGTATATTTATTAGGAACTCGGCTCAGCACATAAGCAATTAAATCCTGCCGCAAGCCCGAGTATGAAAAAGCCTCTTGGTACGGATATTTGGGATAAGACCCCAAGATAATTTCTACTTCCTCTGTGACTACGCCCAAGGTGATATTGACAAGATTTTTCTGCATTTTACCTATTTCCCAAATACTACTGAACTTAGCTATTTGTTGCCCCCGATCGAGTTCGTCTGATTTCTCCTGAATCTTAGCAGGCTAATACCGCACATTTTTTTTCGGTAACAATCAGATTTTCGTCAAAACTTACCTCTTCTATAACCCGCAGCACGTAGCACGGAATCTTGTCCGATAAAATAGCACTTGCCACCGCGCCGGTATGAATTTCTAATACTGCTTCTGCCGCCGATTCAAACATCAGTCTCTGCCCGGGAAACACCACTCTTTCAAAATACCAATTAGGAATATTCCCAATCCGAACCACCTGAATTTGGTTGGTAGCATTTGCGTAGTAGCACAAGATTTGGTTGTTACCTTTAGAAGATAGCTGATATGACATTTGAAAAATCTCCACACTCTTTAAAAAACTTACTCCAATTTCGCTTTACCTATTCGTGGCAATTGTGACTTTGGCTCTTGACAAAATGACCGACTTATTTTCTGGACTTTATTCGAGAGCGCGAATCGCATCTTCAGTTATGAATTTATTTTTGATTGATTTTCCCTGCCAACACTTACAAGACTTGCACCGAAACCAGTTTTTCCCGGTTAAAAAATCCAGTTTGCGTGGTATGCAGTACCTAGCCCCTGATTGATTCAGGTTGGTTGTGTTGTCGCACTCCTTAAAATCGAAAGTACCGTCACTTATCCAAACTCTGCTGACAACAGATTTGTTCTTTGGCAGCCGGATGCTGCTGAGAGTGAGACCTTCAGCTTAATAACCTGCTACAAACATTATCTGAAAAATATGAGGAAATTATGAAGACTATCATTGTTTTAAATTAATATACTTTGGCCAAAGCATGAGTTATAACACTTAGGGAGAAACCCGGTTTTCCCCCAACCAACTGCGCTGCATTAAGGAGTATCGGTGAAATCTCAGGGTTTACACTGAAAACAGTCAGTAAATTATAAAAATGAAAATCTACGTGTAAATAGGGCTTGCTGAAAAAGTCAGAAAACAGCATTTAGAAAGATGAGTGAATTTGAGCTGGCATCGGCAATATAAGTTTTGTCAATCTTGTGATGGC
>NZ_JAEQCI010000090.1:0-21775 GCF_020738565.1 Microcoleus sp. PH2017_12_PCY_D_A
AAAAGCCTCAAATGATTGCAGAGCAATTATTTGAGGTTTTGAGAATTCTGAATTCTTTTGAAATTAAATCCGATCGAATATCTGCGGAATGTGGGATCGTAATGTCGCCAACTTTCTTACCGGATGCAATTATGTTGGGAATGTGATTGGACGATCGATCGAAAGTTGTTGGGGTAGTGTAGATACCGTAATAAGGATCGTTCCAGGCTAAATCACCCATTCCCGCCTCCAAACCAGTCTTCTTCTTCAACCCCGCATGATGATTGTGCAGGTTCCACCAACCTGCATTTTCTGTAACAACGCTGGTGGCTTTCACACCGCTGTAAACACCTGTTGAGGGTGCTTTTGAATCATTGTTGGGAGCAAACCGAATGCCAAATAAGCTATTAGTATCGTTGGCTGATTGATAGCTGTTCTTACCTGAAAAATCAAAGAACAAATCTCCCCAACCAATATTGCCGTTACTAACTGGCATCCCATTAACGGTAGCGCCAGTATTGATTCCGGTTACGGGCAGATTAGCACTAATCGCCACCCAAATAGTATTGGCAGCCAAATCATCTTTGACAGCCATACCGTAGATTTCATAGTGTTCGACGCCTCCAAGACTGTCATTGTGTTCGGCGTCCTTAGTATAATTCCACCCCAGAGTTAAAGTTCCAGCAACAGCCGTTTGTTTGGCAGTAGCTGCTAAGAAAATTGTGGCTGTAGCACCGAACAAAATTGCTGTTTTGAAGATATTCACGGTAGATGTCCTATCTAGTATGTACAAAATTTGCGATCGCCCGAATCAATCTCGCCTTGTTAACTTCCAACTTGCAGTCTGGGCGATCGCAAGTTTCTATTTATCTGTCAGGGTGACGCCTGACTTTTTATACGAAATTGCCATTTTTGTAATGAAAATTAACAATTTGATGTAATTCCAGATTGGCGATCGCCCTAACTGCAAAATCACACCGCTAGCTTTTGCTTGCGCTTGCGCCTCGCAGCGATCGCGCCAAATCCTAACAATGTCGCCAATATCGAAGAAGGTTCCGGTACTGCTTCTGGGGGTGAAAGTGGTTGAGTCTCTCCTTTAAGAGCGATCGCGTCATTGTTGCATTCTTGAATTAAAGTAGCAACATAACTGCCAATAGAGAGCAAAGATTTATCGAACTTAAACCCAATATTTCGACTGGTGCTGGGTGCTGGAATTACATTAAGAGCAAATCCAGCCGCCACCAATTCTGCATCGCCAACCATCGTAATATCCCCAACTTTATTGCCCGATTCAATAACATTAGGAATCAGGGATTCTGGTCTACTGTGAGAACCCTCACTGGTGTAAGGATTGTAGTAGGAATCGTTCCAGCCTAAATCCCCCGTCCGAGCCTCCAAACCAGTCAGGGGAAGCACACCGTTGACGCTGTGATTGTAAAAATTCGACCAGCCTGCATTTTGTGCTACAACACTTTTTGCTTTTACTCCACTGTAAACACCTGTACTTGGTGCATTTGAATCATTATTGGGAGCAAAGCGAATGCCAAATAAGCTATTGCTATCGCTGGCAGCTTTAAAGTTGTTACGATCGGAAAAATCAAAGAACAAATCTCCGAAACCAATGTTGCGGTTGCTAACTGGATAGCCATTCACTGTGTCCTCAGTTGGATTTCCAGTTAGGGGTAAGTTCGCATTAATGGCTATCCAAATAGTGTTTGTTGACACATCGTCTTTGATAGCCATACCGTAGATTTCATAGATGGTTCCTCCGGCAGTGATTCCACCCATGCCATTGCTGTCGAGACTGTCGTAGCTGGGGTCGATCGCATAATCCCAACCCAAATTTAAAGTTTCAGCCCGAGCCGCTTGTTTGGCGGTACTTCCAAAGAAAATGGTTGCCGTCGCAGCACCGAGAAGAATTGCAGTTTTGAACCTCTTCATAGTAGATGTCCTCTCAAGTATCAGGATAATTGCTCGGATCGACAGAGAATGCAAGCGGAAAATAAAACTTGCGCGCGGATGGGCAGAAACCGGGTTTTTCTCGCGCCTACTCGGTTGAAACCCTCAATCTTGGAAAAAACCCGGTTTCTTGGGATTCAAGTGCGTCAGCCGTGAGAGTCTGGCTAACTAGATTGAAAAAGCCAATACGGGCGATCGGCTTCCCTAGAATTTATGCAGAGAAACCCGGTGTCTGGGAAAAATATCGGGTTTGGTAGCAAAGTATCTACGCAGAAACCGGGTTTCTGACTCTCGGCGCGCAAGTTCTGTTCTGATTTGCTCTTAAGTATTTCAGTACACAACTACACATGAGTCGAAATGTGCAAAAATTCTGTAAGTACACAGATGTGTAAGGGGGTAGCTATGAATCAGGAGAGATTTAACTGGGCATTGCAGGAATTGACAGGCCGACAGCGCCAAGTGCTGGATGCGTTTCTGGGTGGCCAAAGCGATCGAGCGATCGCTCAATCTTTAAAAATTGTCGATAATACAGTTAAGCAACACATTAAAGCAATCTGTAAAAAATTTAAACTCCAAGATGAAACTAATAAATATGCTTCAAAAAGAAGTGATTTGAAAGATTTATTTCGCCGTTACAAACCGGAATTAGTTAGAGTGGTTACTGTGGTTGAGGCTGGCGAGATTTTTGCTACACCTGAATCAAAGCCGAATACACCAAGCCAAGGAACTCGATGCAGGAGGGTGTGGGGGCGCGATCGCCTCATCAAACAAATCCTCGATCGCCTCACGAACTTGCAAGAAGCACCAATTCTTTCTCTGACTGGCGGTGCGGGATACGGCAAAACAGAAGTTGCCAGTCAAGTTGCTAAAATAGCGCGCAATAGAAATCTCTTTGCTGACGTGCTTTGGGTAAAAGCAAGAGACACCGATCTGGTAGACGGTTGCATTACCCAATCAGAACGAAATGAGGTACTTAATTGGAATAAGTTTCTCCATGAAATAGCTCATCAGCTAGATAAATGTCCGACAGAACGAGTTTGCCAGCGCCTGAAAGAAGAAAAACGGCTGATAGTATTAGACAATGCCGAAACTTCGCAAGTGGAGGAGATTGTGACAAATCTTGTGGAAATGCTGAATCCCAGCCGGGTACTTTTAACCAGCCGCATGAAAACTAATGCTCCCTTCGTAGGATTGATCGAAATTGAAGGGCTAGATACAGCTTCCTCATATAACTTATTGCAAGATGAAGCAAAATATAAAAAGATTCCGGCGCTGTTAGAAGCAAGTCCAGCGCAACTCGATCGCGTCCATCAATTATCTCGCGGAGCTCCTCTAGCCTTGCATTTTATTATCGGTCGCGTTTTGGACGATCGCGCATTAGAACCAGTATTATCAGCATTAGAAGCAGCTAGCGGAGATGTGGAAAAATTTTATGAATTTTCCCTGCAAACAGCATGGCAGCGAATTAGCGATTATAGCAAAAACGTACTGCATTACATGGGTAATTCTGATGCAGGCGTAACCTGGGAAGAGTTGCTAGGTGCGGAAAAAATAGAGAAATTAGACTGTCAGCAAGCACTGCGCCAATTGAGGCGGTGGTATTTGATTGAAGATGAACTAGACGCAAAAGGCAATCAGCGATATAATTTGCATCCTTGGGTGAGACGCAGTTTGCAGGGAAAATTAGTGGATAAGTGGGAGCAATCACTGCAAAAACTGGCAGAGATAGCCCAATGGAAATTTGGCATCGATATTTAAACTGAATAACAAGGGGGAAATGCGATAGTGGCCAATTTCGATTTGGAGATACCTCAAGAAAGAGTGAATATATTAAGTTTTTTACGTCAAACAGAAATCAAGTGTTCGCGACAAAACTCTGAAAGCAATCGTTCGTTTGATTTAGCTTATCAAGTTTGGGAAAAAGTCAGCGAGCAGTTGTGGTTTTTAGGATATTGGAATGATTATTTTAATTGTGGAAATATCGTCCTGAAATCGGCAAAAGCTGTTGGTAATGCTGAGATTAAAGCACAGCTTTTGAGCGAATTGGGATGGGCTTGCATGGAATGGGAAGAATTTGCTCAAGCAGAGAAATATTTTCTGGAGTCGCTACAAACCTACGAGTCGATCGCTAATCTAAAACAACAGTGCCGCCTGCTGCGCTATTTAGGCGTGCTCTCATATCGCCAAAGAAAGCTCGATTCAGCTTTGAAATACTACCGTCTGGCTTTGGATATCGTAACGGCTAACAGCACAGTAGCATCTGCTAATGATAACTGGGCTTTTCATGAAGCAGAACTGCCTAATGTTCTGGGAGAATTTTATCTCGATTTGCAAGACTTTCCTGCTAGTTATCGCGAACTTAATCTATCCTTAGAAAGATACCGTTCCTTAATAAATAAATATCGCTATTATCAAGCAGATCCGCTGCTTAATTTAGGGCGGTGGCACTTCCTGCAAGGAGACTGCGAAACAGCAAAACAGTATTATCAAGAGTGCCTTCAACTTTGTAAGGAAATTAACCGCCCCGATACAAGGGCTAGCGTACTGCTGAATCTAGCTGAGCTAGCTGAAGCGAGAGGGAAGCTGGAAGAGGCGATCGAATTAGCTGCGGAAGCAGAGCAAGTTGCCGGTACTGAAGTCACATCTGTACGCGATCGCGCAGCTCGTTTTAGGGAGCAACTACTAACTAAAAAAACTGTGGCAGAAGGAAGAAATAAGAAGAAAAAAAGGAAGAAGTAAGCACAAATAAAATTAAGGATTTCAGCAATAACGATCGCCCGCTTCCAACTTATGGGTTTTGATTAATTTGGCTTTTTACCCAATGCCGAAATGATTTAACTAATTCCAAATAATCCATTGTTTCCGCCTGTTCCAGAAAACTGACAATCTCTAAAACAGCTACACTCGGAAATGCCAAACTGATCTCGCACTCCACATACCCTCCATCTTCTAATCTGTTAATTCTGAGCCGCGAACCGTTGTAAATCCACACTTCCGGCACTCCCAGACCGGCATAAATCTGCAACGTACTGTCGGATCTGCTGGTAATATCAATTTCTACCACTAAATCCGGCGGCGGATCTTGACTCAGATCGAGTCGTTTTTTGCCTTTAATTGCACTAGCATTCTGGATGTAAAAACAATCATCTGGTTCGGCACCAATAAGTTCGGGGCGTTTGAATGTCGTAGAACCCAGAGGTTCAATTCTCACATCTAATTCTTCAGCTAAGGTTTCAACAAATCGACCCATTACTCTTTTGTAAACTTCGTGTTCTGGAGAAGGCACCATAATTTTCAAATTGCCGCGATTGTATCTCAGTCTAATTGGCCGATCGCCGATTTCGGCAAGCAAAGTCTCGTAAGTTTGCCAACTGATATTCGATAGCTCGACTATTTGTTCGGGCGGACTGAGAGTTTTAGCAATCATGGGGTTACTTTGGTGAAGAGTTCGTAGGCGCAAGCCGGGGCGTAGCGATCGCACTTTTAAAGTAAATCATATCATCTAAAACATAGGTTCGTAGTGAGGACTTCAGTCCTCTCTCGTCGGATGCGGACTGAAGTCCTCACTACGAACCAAATTGCTAGTTATTGGCCTGCAAAATCGGCGCGGAACTTCTGGACAACTCGATTCAATTCCACTGAATGAGAAGCTTTAAATAAAATACGATCGCCCGCCGCGACAAAATCCATCAAATGCCTCGCTAAATCTGCGTGAGAATCCTCCCCCGCAATATCTTCTACCTGCACAAAAGGCACGCCCGCCGCCCCCGCCGCCATCGCCGCCGCTTCCTCAAAATCCGCAAACACAAACAAAGCATCGAGGTTTAAATCCCGCGCCGCCTTTCCTACTTGTCGGTGAAATTCGATCGCCCTTTCGCCCAATTCCTTCATCGTACCCAACACCGCAATCCGGCGCTTTCCCGGAGTATCCGCTAACAATCTCAGCGCCGCCAACATCGACTCCAAACCAGCATTGTAAGTCTCATCCAGAATCACAACATCCTGCGGCAAATCGTACTTGCGCGCCCGTCCATCCGGTAACTGCACGGACAAACCTTGCTGTAAAACTTCCCAATCAATCCCTAAAACTTTTGCTACCGCCAAAGCCGCCAAATAATTTACAGCATTGTGCCTTCCAGCCAAGGGCAGCGGCAATTCCACATTTTCTACAAGCATTGTATCATTATTCAGCAATTCCCCGTACAAATCGCCGCCTTCTAATCCGTAACTTAAAGTTTTTCCCTGCCAAACTTGCGCCGCTGTTGCCATTAATCTGTCAGAATCGTGATTGAGAATAGCAATGCTTTCAGCAGGCATTTCAGCTAACAGTTCGCACTTAGCGATCGCGATCGCATCTTCGGAACCCAATCGCCCGATATGCGCCGTTCCCACGTTAGTAATTACCGCCACAGTAGGGCGCGCAATTTGCGACAGCAGGGCAATTTCCCCGAGTCCCCGCATTCCCATTTCAATTACAGCATAATTGTGTGACGGCGAAAGCTCTAACAGAGTTTTCGGGACTCCTATTTCATTGTTGTAGTTAAATTGAGTTTTCAGAACATTTCCGCTGGTTGACAAAACCGCCGCGATTAATTCTTTGGCAGTAGTTTTACCGACGGAACCAGTAACAGCAATTATCGGTATGCTGAATCGATCGCGCCACCAACGGGCGATCGCCTGGTAAGCTTTTAAGGTATCGTCAACGCGCAACAGCGGAAAATTGGGAACTTCTTGTTGGTAAGTGCGATCGACTACCGCAGCAATCGCCCCCAAATCCCGCGCTTTTGCCACAAATTGATGTCCGTCAAAATTGTCTCCCCGCAGCGCTAAAAATACTTCGCCCCCCTCAATGGTGCGCGTATCTGTAGCAACACCTGTCCCTACAACTGTCAGAACGTCCTCAGACACAGCAGGCAAAGATACAGTTAAAATTTCAGCAAGTTGGGCGATACTTACGCGACAGACCATATTACCAGCACTCACATTTCAAATAATTATTTTCACAGCTAATCCTACCTCGCCCCACCTCAAATTTAACCGATCGAGGGCTGCCGACAAGGATTGACATTAAGAATCCTAATACTAAATTGTCCGCCCACCAAGAAATCCGACCTAACCCACCCACATTTTTACAAATTCTTTACAAAGTTTGTGGTGATTTTAGGCCTTGCTAATTGCAAACAATTCATGTCATGCTGGTGTTGACAAATCGTTTAACTAAGTAAAAAAGATCTGCTTAAGGCGATCGCCACTTCCACCCCTAAGCCTCGGGAGGCGAGAAGCTCGGTTGACCCTACCCAACAACGGATACAAGCCATCGACCTAAGTCGGGGAGAGATTAAAATTTTAGACTACAGTTGAAGCTTCCAGATGAATCTGTGGAGTAAATCTAAAATCTAAAATCTAAAATCTAAAATCGGTTGACTCAATTGTGGTGCTTCATCTGCCAATTCAAATCTGCCAATGGCGCTTAAAGCTCCTGCCCAATCCTTGGAGAGTTAATCCACAGTGAACGACTATAACAGACAGAGCCAAGAAGAAGAACAGCTACTTTACAACCACTGGCTGGAGTTGGTACAAGTAGAACAGCCGATCGAACTAATCGACCGTTTTCGCACTTTGTTTATCTACGGTAACGGATATCGCGATCGCACCGTCGCTGAAGCACTCGAAAAAATAGCAGCTTCACCATACGCCGAACAAGAATTCAAATACATCCTTAACCGTTGCTGCCACATCCTGATCAACCGCTGGCAAACATACCCCGGAAAGCAAGCAGCTATCCCGGAATTGATCGCTCTGTTTGAAGAAGCCCCCAAAATATTATCTCGATACAGTCGATCGCGCCCTACTCACTCCATCCCCCAATTAGTACATCAATTTACCGAAAGCGAACAATACCTCACCCTCAAACGTTTAGCCAAAGTCATCACTCACAGCAATGAAGACAGCAGCGGCAAAACTCCCGCCACCCTAGCCCTCGGAACCTTAATTCCCCGCTACCCTTACCTTTACAAACACTGTCTCCTCAGCGACGACAGCACCTACGAACAGCAGAAAATCATTCAAAAAATCCAAGCTCAAAAGCAGCAGCAATTTGAAATCGATCTCTCGCAATACGTTGCTCACCAAGTGAGAAAAGCCCAAGTAGCCCGCCGACATACCTCAATCTCCTTCGGTAGAAATATACAGACTATAAAAAACCCGACGCTGTTGAGCGACCCAGAACTGTTCTTTGCCCTCAAGCAATTTGTCGGCAAAGTAGAAGGAGCCGATACCTACCGACAGCTAGCCGGCCGCTTCATGGCGAACACCAGTACAAGTGTGTCCTACAGATCCTTTAAAGACGACTTATATGAATACCTAATTTCTTCTGTCACTGACGATCGCTACGGCAAGTGTCAATTTAACGAAAAATTGTATAAGCAACTACAATCTACCTTACCCGACAGCAACTCTCAGAAGTTAAACGAATTTCTCACGATCAGAACTTGCAGCCAGTTATTGAACTTTTTAGTAGTAGAGTGTCCTGCGCGGCCGAACCACTTTGTCTTCATCGACCTGATCTCAAACCTCGGCCCCACCCAAACCACAGGTTTGCTGCTGAAAATCGTGCTAATTTGCAGCAAAGTCAAGCCCTATCTAGAAAAGCGGCTGGCAATTTTGTTCGGTCACTACGAATTCTGTAGCCGAGAAGGCGTCGTGTGGTTAGTCAAAGCCCTGGAAAACCTGAATCTAGCTTTGAGTACCAATTTTGGGAATCTAGACCTATCTTTCCTGCGGTAGCCGGCTAGTCCCACAACTTTCTCAGGTTCGAGTTTGACAAAACATCACAGGTCGAAATCCCGTTCCTGAATACCCAAAAAGTTTGAAGTTGAATTATGACAGCCTAATTAACTGCTGAAACCTATTCAAAAGACGCCATTCTGTGCTAAAATCCCAAGTGTATCAGATTCGGTTGCAGGCTTTGTTCATTGCTACAGAATTGTTTAAAAACTTGCCCTTCTGTATCGGCAGGGGACTCTCCGAAACTGAAATCTTTGCACTGTCTAATTTTTGGAGTTATTCCTCATGTCGATATACGTCGGTAACTTATCCTATCAAGTTACCCAAGAAGACATCACCACCGTCTTCGCCGAATACGGAACCGTTAAGCGAGTACATCTACCTACCGACAGAGAAACCAGTCGCCCCCGCGGCTTTGGTTTTGTAGAAATGTCAACCGATGCCGAAGAAGATGCAGCGATTGCTGCTCTCGACGGAGCAGAGTGGATGGGTCGCGACCTCAAAGTTAACAAAGCTAAGCCCCGCGAAGATGAAGGCGGCCGGGGCGGCGGCAACCGGGGCGGCGGCGGCGGCAAATTTGGTCGCAGCGGTGGCGGCGGCGGCGGCGGCGGACGTTATTAATTTCCTAATTAATTTCCGACGATCGAGATTTGAGATTGGAAAGCTGAAATTGGGGATCGAGGCCACCTAGCTTTGAACCACCGTCCGAATAATTTCCGGCCCGGTTGCTCCCAACCTTTACTGTTCCAGTCTGGCGATCGACCGCATTAAATATACCAAAAAGCCAAGGTTAGTCCCTTGGCTTTTTGGTATGAGGCTATTGAATATGATAGTCCTGGACGCACGAAGTGGCTCAAATGCCGATCTCTCTGGCATCCCCCTGAAAAAGGGGGGAACCTGAAAGCCCCCCTTTTTCAGGGGGGTTGGGGGCATCGATGCGTCCAGGACTATATGAGTTAAAAACTCGGTGGGTGAAGACTTTCAGGTACCTCTACTGTTCTAATCGTCAGGTTCGATGCTGCTGCTCAATCCGTGATTGTTGAGCGTTTCAGCATAAAACTCAGCGTGTTCGAGAGCGCAAACAATCACAAGTCCCAGCCCGTTAGTGTGGGCTTCCATCATCACATTCACAGCCTGTGGCTGAGTCAGACTGGGTACCGTCGCCATCAAAGTCTGCACCACGTACTCCATTGGATTGAAATCATCATTGTGCAGCAGCACGCGGTAGCGTGGCGCAAGCTTGCGGACTGTAGAAGGCTTTTGAATAATTTCGACAGACACTAATCTATACCTCCTGAGTTATAGGATGTTAAAATTTTTGACAATCCCCTGCCGTTGATGCGAGGGGATTCTTCGTTCATCAACCCAAGTTGCTGAGATAGGCTTGCACCTAAAACAGTAGCGAACTAGGACGAAGCTTGTATCGCATTAATTTCGATCGATAATCTTGAGCTGGATTCCTCCGCTGTCAAAGAGTATCTCACTTTGAGTTATTTTATTGAAATTTCCAAATTCAGACAAGGCAGCCGCCTAGCCGATCGCGAGCTGTCAACCATACCAAACCCAGAAGAAGTGTCCTAAGCCCGCAGCCGCCACCTGTCTAGGGTCATAATATATAGAAAGGCAAGATCGGTTAAAAATAAAAAACTACTAGCTGTTAAATCCCCAGAACGGACTCAACGTTATATGAAACGCAAACCTAACTCCTACAACGACAGAGACAGATTCGGTGGCGATCCATTCCGGGGAGATGAAGACTCCGGCTCCTTTGGCGGATCGTCGCGACGACAACCTCAGTCCAACAAACCCTCTTTCCTCAATTCCGCCACCCTAGGGATTTTAACAGCCGTTTTTATTCTGGGAATTGGGATCGGCATTGCCTTCAGTTCCACGGCTACAATTAGCCCAGCAAACGTAGCATCCCGGGAATTTATCGATCGCAGCGCCCCGAACCCCGAACTTTGCGTACAGTTTGGAGCCAGCGCCATGGTGACAGATATGCGCCTCTTCGTCACCCTTAACCCCTTCAACGTCTACATCTCCCAGCCGAGTATGCGTCCCGGATGCGTCCTGCGAACCAATAACTGGGCAATTCTCGAACAAAGAAAACTGATCGACCAAGAGCAAGTGCGCGAGTGTAAAAATCGCATGAACACCTTTGGCTTCACCGGCGCCCTGGAAGGTCAACCTGACATTAACTGTATTTACCAAAACGACGGCGCTAAAAACCTGTTCCTCAACCAACCGGGTTCGATCGCTCCACCCAGTGAAGGTCAAAATTTCTAACTGCGAGGATCGGACGATCGAAGTATAGGTGCGATCGACTCAAAGCGAGTATTAGCGAAGCGGTTCACCAAAATCGATAATCCGCTCCCAGGAAGCAGCAGGACGGCGTACAGGGGCAGAACCTACCCCCTGGCGTCTGTTAACCCGAACCCTGACTAAAGGCACATTTATCGGTCGGATTTGGTCGTTTGGAGTTGACATCCCCGAAGAGTTTTGCTCGTAAGTTATAGCCTCGGGCGAGGCAGGCTGGACAGGCGCTTTGGCAGGAGTTGAGTTAGAATCGGCTGACTGCGGATTAGGTGGTACTGGGATTGCAGGCGGTGTTTGCGTGTCGAGAGTTGCTTGATAGGAAGCAGGCTCGATCGAGGGACGCAACACCCAGCGATTTTCTACCCCGACTCTTTGAAATTTAATTTGTTCACCGTTGAAAGCCACTCCGGGAGCCAAATTTACCAAAATTCTCGCGCTTCCTGATGGGAGTTGAATTACCGCCACGGAACGCACATTGCCTTGCGGGTATAGTTGAGTTGCATCAACGGCGATCGGAGTATTGGGCAAATCCACAGCAATTTGAGACGGGTTGAGTAGGGAATAGGTGGGAGTTTTGCCCTCTGGGAGAGTAATTTCTAGCTGATTTGTAGCCGGATCGAACCGCCAACTGGTGACTGTAGAAGCATTGGCTGGTTGCTGTGCGATTTGGAGTGTCGCAACTGTGGTGGCTGCTGCTATGCTCAGGGCGATCGACACAGAGCCTAAAAATGAGGGTACCAGACACTTAGGTGTTAGTTTGTCTAAGTCTGTCCAAAATTTCGGTGGTAATTTTTTGTATTGCATGGCTGTGTAAAAGTTGAGATTTTAACTAGCTTCGAGGATAATTTTTTTTTGGTAAAGGTGTTGCGGGCGATTATCTACGGGATAGGTGCGATCGCCCGTACCGCTAACGGCAAGCGCGGCTTGACGGTGAAAGTTTAGCATTAATTGGTAATATCATGTCCGCTCGATTACCATAACAAAAATGGTTTGTAGTGCGGACTTCAGTCCGCAGCCGTATAGCGGACTGAAGTCCGCACTACGAACGAATTTGATTGTGGTTAATCGCTCGGACACGATATAATGGGGTAATGGGGCATGGCGAATTGGAAATTAAAACATTCTGACTAATGCCAACAGATACACATTCATGCTTCTTTTATTTTCCTGGCACTTCAACTTGGGTAAAGCGAGTCACAAGTACCCGAAGAACGACTGTGAGGCTTTAGAGTGCACATTGCGCGCGTTACGAAAGATTAGTCGTGCGCGTTTTATGAAGAATTCAATAATATGAAAAATTTAACTAAATGGAAATTACTGCGATCGCGCTTGGTGCTTAACCACAAGTGGTGTCAAGTAAGGCAAGATGAAATAGAATTGCCAAGCGGACAAATTATCGACGACTTTTTTATTAATGTCCGGCCCAATATCGCCCTAATATTTGCGGTGACAGAACAGCAAGAACTTGTATGTGTGCGTCAATACAGGCATGGCGTCGGCGAAATTTTACTCGAACTCCCGGCTGGGAGTTTCAATCCTGCCGAAGAAAGCGGCAAAGCTGCTGCTGCCCGAGAACTGGCTGAAGAAACCGGATATGTTGCTGAAGAAATTTTGGAACTAGCAACTTTATACGACAATCCCGTAAAAGACACTAATTCTATTTACCTATATTTTGGTAAAAATGTCAAGCTTGCCCGCCAAATTCAATTAGATGTTACAGAAGATATTGAAATAGTTTTAGTGCCAATTTCCGAAGTTTTGTTGAAAATAAGCAATCGAGAAATTTGCGTAGCAGGAAGCATCGCAGCTATTTTTTTAGGATTAGAATTTTTGAAGAAACAGCAGTTGGGTTGGTAGTGAGGACTTTAGTCATCTAAGGGATGGGGACTTGCAGTTGGGTTGGTAGCGAGGACTTTAGTCATCTAAGGGATGGGGACTTGCAGTTGGGTTGGTAGTGAGGACTTTAGTCCTCTAAGGGATGGGGACTTGCCTTCCTCACTAAGAACTTGTTTTGGCAATACGCTTTGAATAAAAAATTCCAATTACCGGAAGATAGAGGTAAAATATATTTATACTATAGCAATCTTAAATCACTATCAAGAATGCGATACAATTATAGGCAATACTTGATTGTGAAAACAAAAAAATGAATAAATTACAACTCACACAAAAAGACATGGAAAAACAAAGAGTTTAAGCAAGAATATTTCATTGAAAGTGATATCGATGTAAGAGAACTCTCTCCGAGCAATAGCTGTAAGGATGGCGATGGTCGGTAAGTCCTAGAATGAAATTAGCGAAATATGGCGTGTAAGTAATTTTTTTGTTCCTTGTTGGAAAAAATTATTTAAAACCAAAGGTGTCGCAGGGATAAAACTAGGACATAAAGGGTCAAAAGGATATTTAACATCTCTAGACAAAACTGAAGTAATCGGGTTCTCTTGAGTTTGTGGTGATAAACAAACCGCCTATCCTTGACTCCGAGGGCATCACAGAATCGCGAACAGTTGTTTTTGATACCGTATCCACCATAAACCCAGGAGATCCTTAAGATCGTCAAATTTTTGTTTGACTTTTTCACTAAGGAACATAAATTTGATTTCCCCAAAATCCATCAGTACACATATACATAGAAAATCATTTAGGATTGCTATAATTGACAACTTATATTTAAAAGCCGCCTTCCGCTACGAAGCAGGGCGGCGCTTTAAACCCAAAATTTTCGGTAATTAATTTTGGTCGGTTACTTGGCGCTCCAGTATCTGCCACTGGCGTTCGCTCGTTGAGTTCCGGGAGTTTGGGTATTGCCAACTCAGCAATCTGACCGTACTACCTCGCCAGACCCCGAGGATAGAACCCGGAGCGATGAGGTTTCTTGGCTTCGATTCCCTGTAAAAAAGCCGTTACTTCTTCTTGTTGTAATGCGCTTTCTAAAACGGTTTTGACTCTGACTCGCCGCGGCAGTTCTCAGAGCGCTTACCAGGGCGCTCTCTGGTTCACCATGAACACCTTGCGGGCTCACTCGCAAGATTTGTTGTTCTCGATCGACAATCGTCATGGTTCGACACCTTACAATCAGCTAATTCCCTAGTTTTATGCCTTTCCTCCAGACCTGCCATCACCGCGAATAATTCATGACACTAACTGAAGTACGTGAAACCCGATTTCTCAAGGTGATTGCGTCACACAAGCTTCAAGTCGCCATCAATCGGGTTTCGGGGCGCGATCGCCTGCCAGTCTCGGCGAGAACACCCCGGAGACGGCGAGGAGCTACAGTTTTTTGAATCGGTTTTGGTATCTTTAGCTAATAGCAGTTGTTCTGACTTATTGAACTGATGTTCTGCAATTGAAAAGTTTGCTAGTTTTTGAGGAATCACAAGAGCGCTAACTAATAGCGTACTCAAACAAATTAACTTGATGGTAGTATTCATTGTGTTGTGTTTTTTTTTCAGAGATTTTTGCTCCCCGATCCAACATCGCTTCAGCCAATCTGGAAGTAATTGCGTTTAACTCTTCGTTTAAGAATGCCCTCATTACTTATTTATCTCCCTCGATCGAGTAGGGAAAAATACTCAAAGCAATCGGCCGATTTATTTTGCTTTGTTTAGCAAAAATATCCATTGTTGGGGTTTATCTCCCGCTGCCTCGTTCGGGCAAGGTATCTTTATCGTTGTCTGCGTAAAAAATTTGAGCGTTGGCTTGGGCTGTTAATAATTCCGGGACAGATTTGTCTTGAGAGAAAAAGGTCGATCGGGTTTCTAAGCTTTGAGCGTTAACTGCTGTGCTACTCAGTAACAGGGTTGACATCAGCATGGAAGAGTAAAGGCGCATCATAGAGTTCCGTGTCGTATTTTCCACTTCTTGATACGCAGCCTGTACTCTGCTATCAGGGCAAAAACAGGTAAAAAAAAAATTGAATTGCCGCGAAATCATCAATTGGTAATTGATGGCATATACATTTTTTTGAATTTTAGTCAAATGGGGTAAAACCCCTCGTTTCCCTCACTGTTTCAGTTGTAAGTTCAAGTTACCTAGTAATGGCGGGAAACCCACAGCAGTCAAGGCTTCCCATCTTTTTGCGACACTCTTCCAACCAGGAAACGAAACCGTAAGTTATAAATATTTCGAGTCTTCAGATTAACTTCATAATTTATTGATATTGAGATGCAGCCTAGGATTAAAGACACAAAAACACAGTCCCCTGGCGGCGGCATCAGCACTCTATATATTGATCTTTTGGTGAATCAGATTCCTGAAATTGTAAATATTTACGAATCTTCAGATTAACTTCATAATTTATTGATATCGAGATGCAGCTTCGGATCGAAGACAAGCTAATGCCACATCAGAATGTCGCGCGTAACATAGGCTACGATCTGATTTGCGAATCTATGTGTAGGAATAGCGAGTCGAGGGTTGACGAGTTATCCAAAACAACATTAGCTTGTTGGCACTTGTTGGCTAGCGGCATCTGGGCGTTAATGCGGGCATTAGCTCGATCGCAACTCAAGCCGTCTCGGTGCATCAGCCGCTGTAACTGCACTTCGGGCGAACAGTACACCACCCAAATTTCGGTACACAAGTCAGTCATGTTAGCTTCAAACAGCAGCGGCACTACCAACACCAAAGTCAACCTGTCAGTCTGGGCGCCGAAACCTGGTTTTTTTTCAACCATACTTGGTTCTAGTTCTCGATCGCATTCCCAAAAACCGCTTTCTTGAGTTTTTGTACCTAATTCATGTGTGTTTGGGGATACCAGATTGAATTTAGCAATGTAGCTTTGAGTTTCCTCCACTAACCGGCGGCGCACATAAGGGTGAATCTGTTGTTCCAACCACTGCCGTTCGGCTGCGTTACAAAAAATAATATTTCCTAACTCTGGCCGGTTTAAATTGCCGTCGGGGAGCAAAATAACGGCGCCGTATCGTTCTACAATAGAGTCTAGTATTGGCGAACCTGGCTGCACAGCTTCGCGAGCGTAAATATCGGCATCTAAAATCGGAAATCCACAGGTATCTGCTAGATAGTTAGATATAGCGGTTTTCCCGGTGGCGATGCCCCCAGTTAAACCGATCGCGCGGACAATTCGATCGCTCATAATTTTCTGGCGTTTAAACTGAACTGTGTTTCGACACTTACGGTCAGTGTTTGCTATGTTGGTGACACAATTAAAATTAGACTTAAACTTGGGAATTGGCGATCGAGAGTTAGCGTTAGGAATTGTCAGCATGGGGGTGCGATCGACTATTTTTTACGCCAAATCTCCATTTAAAACTCGAATATAAGTCTAGATCGAGGCGAACCTATGAATGCTCAATCTGCTGTGCGATCGATTCTGGCAGCAATTCCCCTGGCTGGATTTTTGATATTAGATTTTTTCCCCAACCTGGTTTTCCTCAAAGAGGATAGCAGCGGATGGGTGATTGTGGCAATTTATCCCAAATCTCAAATTGCTGCAGCACAGCCGATTATGGCAGCCCCAGACGGCACCGGAACCACAGTCACGCCCGGTACAGGAGCCCCCTCTCGCTACGACATTAAAGGCGGCACAACGTCCAGAGACGGAGCAAATCTGTTCCACAGTTTTACTCGATTTGGTTTAAATTCGGGCGAAACTGCCAATTTCATCTCTAACCCAAACGTTAAAAATATCCTCGGGCGCATTGTCGGCGGTGACGCTTCCTTAATTAACGGTCTAATTCAAGTTAGCGGTGGCAATTCTAACTTGTACTTGATGAACCCGGCAGGGATTATTTTTGGCAGCAATGCGCGGCTGGACGTACCCGGGTCTTTTTTTGCTACCACCGCTAGCGGTATCGGTTTTGACAGCGGCTGGTTCAACGGTACGGGGGCGAACAACTACGCCGCCCTAGTGGGAACACCGAATACTTTTGCTTTTGGCGCACAGCCGGGGAGTATTGTCAATGCAGGTGACTTGGCTGTGGAAAACGGGCAGAGTTTGACTTTGCTGGGCGGTACTGTCATCAGTACGGGGAGACTTTCAGCGCCGGGGGGTCAAATTACGGTGGCGGCTGTCCCGGGCGAAAATCTGGTGCGGTTGAGTCAAGACGGACTTTTGCTGAGTTTAGAAGTTGCTCCGGCTGCGGGAGTGCCTGGTTCGGAAGCTCTGCCGTTTTCTCCTCTGAGTTTGCCAAAGCTACTCTCGGGTTCCGGCGTGGCTACCGCTACTGGTATAACTACGAACGATCGCGGTGAAGTCGTACTTACGGGCGGCATCACAGTACCGGCAAGCCCTGGAACCGCTGTGGTATCGGGGGAAGCAAACGTGTCACAGAGATCGTCCGGCGCGGGAGGTACTGTCAACGTTTTGGGCGACAAGGTAGGGGTATTGTCCGCGAAGATTGAAGCGAACGGGCCTCTGGGCGGCGGCACGGTGCGGATCGGGGGAGATTACCGAGGCGAGGGAACTGTGCCGAAGGCGAGAATGACTTATGTGGATGGCAAAAGTTCGATCGCAGCCAACGCCACTCGGAAAGGGGACGGCGGCAGAGTTTTTGTCTGGGCGGACAACACAACAGCATTTTTGGGCCGCATCAGCGCTACCGGCGTTTCTGAATCGAACAGCAGCGGTGTTGGCGGGTTTGTGGAAATTTCCGGGAAGCAAAGATTGATGTTTAACGGCACTGTCGATACTTCCGGGACAAACGGTTTGGGGACTTTGCTGTTCGATCCGGAAAATATTTTCATTACAGATTCCTTAGAAGCTGCGGGGGATGCGGCAGTTATTGCTAACAGTAATATTTTGGCAACAGGAACGCCTTCTGGAGGACAGCAAAACCAGAACGATTCTTCGCTGACAATTTCCAGAAGAGCTTTGGAAAGTATCTCGGGGACAACCAATCTGGTTCTGGAAGCGCTGAATGATATTAAAATTGCTGATTTGGCGGATAATAAGTTGAGCTTTGCGGCAACGACTGGATCGGTGACGTTGAGAGCAGATGCCGATCGCAGCGGTGCCGGTGTTTTTTCGATGAATGCTGGAGATACAATTAGCACTCGCGGAGGGGCGATCTCTCTGGAGGGAAGTCAAATTACTGCGGGCAATTTGTCCAGCAACGGCGGAAATATTAGTTTGATAAGTCCGGGAACAACCGTTGCAGCCAATGTTTCGGCATCGAATTCCAGCGGCGGCACCAGCGGCAATATTTTGCTCGAAGGCCTGAACGTCACGGCCCTAAAAATTGATGCTAGCGGTTCTAAATCGCCGGCAAATGTAACTTTGACGGCTCGAAATATTCTGGGAGTTAGTTCGATCGCCGGGGGTTCGGGAAACATTACTTTAACGGGTAATGAAATTAATTTGAAAGGGGACAAAAATTCAATCAGCGGGACGGGATTTTTGGTACTCCAACCTTGGAATCCCGGTCAAAATATTGCGATCGCAGGTTCCGGAGATGTCGGGACTAATACTTATTTGAATCTGACAGCAAAGGAACTCGAAAGTTTGCAAAATGGGTTTGCTGGAATTACGATCGGCCGCAGCAACGGTAGCGGTTCGATTCTGATTGCTAACGAGTTCACATTTTACGATCCGCTAATTATTCAATCGCCAACCAATTCGGGAACAATTACGAGCACAAGTTCCCTGACTCTTGCTGACAATGCCTCAATTACTCTGAAAGCTGATGGCAATATCCGCACCGGAAATATCACTACCAACAATCAGGAAATTCGTATCACCAGCACAGCCGGCAATGTCACCACGGCTGGGCTACGCACGGGAAGTCCCCCCACCATCAGCACTTCAGTCAATTCTGCGAAAGTGCCGCGCACAGAGGGGGGAGATGTGAGCGTTACCGCTGAGGGTACGGTGACTGCTGGCGCGATCGACACTAGGGGCGATCGCGCGGGCAATGTGACGCTGACTGGCCGCGGTGGAGTCACTGTCGGCGCGATCGAAGCTGGCGGTTCCCAAACAGGGGGAAATATTACTCTGACAGGTAACGAAATTGACTTGACGGGCGGCAAGAATTCGATCGCCAGCAATGGCAATCTGGTGTTGCAACCCATCGATCCAACTCAAAATATCACCATCGCCGGTGCTGCTGAGACTGAGGCTTTGGACTTGACTGCTGCGGAATTGAACTCGCTGCGAAACGGGTTTGCTTCCGTAGCGATCGGGCGTGCTGACGGCAGCGGCTCGATCGCGATTGCTCCGGCAACCACAACGCCCAATTCAACGCCGGCGGTGACATTTCAAGATCCGACGACGATTCGATCGCCCTTGGGAACGGGTGAGATCGTGGGAACGGGTGCGATCGTGGGAACTGATAACGCTACCATCGCTCTCTTTGGCGGTAGTGTGGCAGTGGGAGACGTTACCTCGAATGCAGGGATTAACATCACTAGCAGTCAAGGTAATGTGACTGCTGGTGTTGTGTCATCTCGCTCGGCAAACGGGACAGCGGGCAATATCAACATCCGCAGCGCCGGCTCAGTAGAAGCCGGCAATGTCAATGCTTTCGGTGCCTCAAGCGGCGGAGATATCTCGATCGTGGCGCCGGGCAGGATCGTGACAGGGGTGATCAATTCTAGTTCGCAGTCGGGAAGTGCCGGTTCGAGCAAGATTACCGGGCAGAAAGATGTTGAAGTTGTTTCCATCAAAGCTAATGGAAATACGGGCGGCGATGTGGCAATCCAGGCTGGGGGATTGTTTCGGGCAGCCGGAAGCGAAACGGCGAGCGATCGCGCATCGAGCGTTAGCGTTTCTACAGACGGACAGGTGCGATCGGGTTCCCTGACGCTGTTGCAAAGCACTTGCCCGTCGGGAAACTGCACAACCACGACTGTTGGGACAGGAAACTCGAAGTCGAACGCTACCTCCTCAACTACTACTACTACCGCGCCCCTGTTGAGCCTGCCGAGTCCAGCACCAACTACCACTGTGGGACTAAAAAATACAGGTAATTCTACACAAATTGTCACTCAGACTCCCGCAGCGTCTGGGCCCAAGAGCGGTAGCCCAAATGTATCGTCAGGCTCGGCTGCTGTGCCTGTTGAGGAACAGTCGAACCAGACTGCGGCCGGCTCTGTTCTGCTGTCGCAGTTGGTGTTAAAAGACAATGTGGGTGCGTCTGGTGCGACAGAAAACGGCGGTGCAGCAACTGCACAAAAACCTGGAAGTAGCGGCAATACAGACAGTATCGCGAGTTTGAGGCTGCCTGAGATTTCTCGATCGACTTCGATCGCGCAAATAAGTCCGATCGACGCAGTGCAGCAAAGGGATAGAGATCAGGGCCGGGAATTTGAACGTTATTTTGGTGGCAATCTCGATCGCTCGTCAATCACGCAGCAAAGTATCCGAGATACTCTCAGCAGCGTCAACCGCTTGACGGGAGTTAAACCTGCGATCGTTTATGTCTGGGTGAAAGACAATAATTTAGAACTTGTGCTGTTATTGCCAGACGGCAAAAATGTGTTCAAAAGCGTGCCTGCAAGTCGCGAAACAGTGCTGCAAGTTGCTAAAGATTTCACTAATGCTATCAGAACTCCCAAGACATTGACTGGTTCTGATTACAAGCAACCTGCCCAGCAACTTTACCAGTGGTTAATTGCACCGCTGCAACCGGAATTGGATGCTAACAAAATTGACACCTTGGCGTTTTCGATGGATGCCGGTTTGCGAACTTTGCCTTTAGCTGCTTTGTTTGACGGCAAACAGTTTTTGGTAGAAAAGTACAGTTTGGGGCTGATTCCCAGTTTGAGTTTGACTGATACTCGCTATGCCGATGTTAAGGGTTCGGAAGTTTTGGCGATGGGTGCGTCGAAATTTCCCGAAAAATACGATCAAAATCCTTTACCTGCGGTGCCGCTCGAAATATCAACAATTGTGGGCAAGATTTGGCATGGTGCATCTTTTCTCAATGAAGGTTTTACGCTGGCAAATTTGAAGGAAAAACGCAATCAACCCCAATACAAAATTATTCACTTAGCTACTCACGGCGATTTTCAGCCCGGTGGTGCCCAAAATTCTTACATTCAGTTTTGGGATACTAAGTTGCGGTTGAATCAGTTGGGTGAGTTGAAGTTATCTAACCCGCAGGTGGAGTTGTTGGTTTTGAGTGCGTGCACTACGGCGGTGGGAGATGAACAGGCTGAGTTGGGGTTTGCGGGATTGGCGGTACACGCGGGGGTAAAATCGGCTTTGGCGAGTTTGTGGTACGTGTCAGATGCTGGAACTTTGGGGCTGATGACTGAGTTTTACCAGCAGTTGCGCGAGGCGCCGATTAAGGCTGAGGCGTTGCGTCAAGCGCAGTTGGCGATGCTGCGGCAAGAAGTGCGGTTGCAGGATGGTTATTTGATACGATCGAACAACAATCAAGCTCTGCCTTTGCCTGCGGAGTTGACGGCTAGGGGCGATCGTAATTTGTCCCATCCTTATTATTGGGCCGCTTTTACCATGATTGGTTCGCCTTGGTAATTGCGAAGGAAGTTCGGCAACGGATTTTGTAACGGATTTAACGGATGCAAGCGGATTTAGTTATTAGTAGCTGTAGGGTGCGTCGCCATTCAAAATCCCTAAATAAAAATCGATAATCTCACAGCGACGGGAGCATCTCATTGTTGCAAAAAGCATTTTTTCTTTCAGTGCGAGCGTCCCCGCTCGCGTGCTTTATAACCCACATTCCGCAGATATTCGATCGGATTTAATTTCAAAATAATTCAGAATCAAAAAAGCCTCAAATGATTGCATAGCAATCATTTGAGGCTTTTT
>NZ_JAEQCI010000091.1:0-23552 GCF_020738565.1 Microcoleus sp. PH2017_12_PCY_D_A
GAGGACTAAAGTCATCACTACCAACCAAGGATAATTGACCGCAAATAATATTAAAATTAAATAGGAAGTTCGATCGCAAATTCAGTACCTTTCCCGGCGATAGACTTGCAGAACAATTTACCGCAGTGCTTATCCGTCACAATCTGCCGAGCAATCGACAATCCCAGCCCAGTGCCCTTACCCACCGCTTTTGTAGTAAACAGAGGTTCAAACAAATGTTGTTGAATCTCATCCGTCATTCCCAACCCGTTATCCGCAATTCGGACCATCGCACTTTCGCGCAAAACTTCCGTGCTAATAGTAATTCTCAGAGGACGATGGTCTTTTTCCCAAGCATCTTCCACAGCATCGATCGCATTGGCCAACAAATTCATAAACACTTGGTTCATCGGCCCAGGATAGCATTTAATCGGCGGCAATTCTCCATAGTTTTGGATAACTTCAATGTCAGGGCGAGATCCTTGATTCTTCAGTCGGTGTTTTAACAGCAACAATGTACTATCCAAAGTCTCCTGCAAATCGATCGCACTAGGAATATCTCCATCCGAACGAGCAAAATTACGCAGCGACAGCGAAATATCTTTAATGCGTTCAGTGCCTATTTGCATTGAATTCAATAGGTGAGAAAAATCCTCAATCACAAACTCCAAATCTATGTCTTTAATCTTGATAGCAATATCTGATGGAGGTTCAGGGTAGTGTTTTTGATAGAGGCTAAGAACTTCTGTAATCTCAGCAAGATATTCCTTAGCTGGCGCAATGTTGCTCACCATAAAACTCAGCGGGTTGTTAATTTCATGGGCGACTCCGGCCACGAGTTGGCCCAGGGCGGATAGTTTTTCTTGCTGCACTACTTGGACTTGGGCTTGTTGCAAAGCGCAGGTGCGTTGTGTAACTTGCTGTTCCAGATTGTCAGTCAACTGTTTGAGCCGCCAGTGAATGTTAACTCTGGCAATTACTTCGTCTTGTTCAAAAGGTTTGGTGATGTAATCCACTGCACCTAATGACAAGCCCTTAATCTTGCTTTCGGCATCTGCTAAGGCCGTCATAAAAATGACTGGAATTGTCTTTGTTACCTGGTTCTCTTTAATGCGGCTACAAGTTTCAAAGCCGTCGATTCCCGGCATTTGCACGTCTAGCAATATTAGTTCTGGGAAAGGGTTTTTTGCCGGATCGATCGCACATTTTTCCAGCATCGCCAGCGCCGATTCCCCGTCCGCTGCAACTCGCACTTTGTAGCCTGCTGTTTTTAATGCCTGCGACAGCACAGACAAATTGGTGGAACTGTCATCGACGATCAAAATAAATTTTTTATCTGATTCAATCATGATATTTTTTCCTTACCCTTGTGATAAATGTTCTTCAATCAATGCCCGAAGTTCTTTGACTTTAAATTTTTCTGCTAAAACGAGTATTTTATTCGCAAAAATCGCCTGTTCGGGATTTGCTGTTTGAATCTCTTGGGCCATCTCGATTACTGCGTCCAAATCGCCAGCTTGAGCTTGTTCGTTTAACAAATGCAAAATCTCGATCGCCGGAATCTGCATTTCATTTGGCATCGCATTTTGCGCTTTTTTACCCGCATCCACTGTGTCGTCATACACCCACTCCAGTTGCAAATATTTGTGAATTAAGCCCAGCAACACCTCTGCTTGCACCGGTTTCGGCAAAAAATCATTTCCCCCTGCATCCAGGCTCTTTTGGCGATCGATCTCAAACACGCTTGCAGACGACACTAGCACGATCGCATCTCTCAGTTTAGGATGAACCCGGATTTGGCGCAACAACTCAAACCCGTCCATCACCGGCATAGCTAAATCGGTGAGGATTAAATCCGGTGAGTTGGCTAAAGCGATCTCAAGTCCTTCCTTACCATCAGCCGCTTCAATTATCTCAAAGCCGATCGGTGAGAGCAAATTCACCAACACAGCCCGATTTTCCCACCTGTCATCCACCACCAAAATTTTGCGTTTGTCGCCCAAGTAGCCCAAAACAGCCCCTTGTTCCACAATTCTAGAACTATCAGCCCAATCTAAAGCCTCCGGGAGTGACACTTGAAAAGAAAAAATACTGCCAAATCCCGCACGGCTTTCTATGAGAATTTCACTTTGCATCAACCCCACAATCTTTTGACCGATCGCGAGTCCCAATCCAGTGCCTTCCGATTGTTTTTTCATATCACCTACTTGCTCAAAAGGCAAGAATATCTTCTTAACTTGTTGTGGTGTCATTCCCGGGCCTGTATCTTCAATTCGAAAGCTAATTTTATATATTTGTTGACTGGAATTTAAGTGATAATTAGAGTCAGACAACTCATCAGCTTTGATGACATCAACCTTAAAAATAACTCCGCCTTTTTCCGTAAACTTAACCGCATTTCCCAGCAAATTCAGCAGCACTTGGCGCAAACGCTTCTCATCACCCAAAACCCCTGTCGGGAGTTGCGAATCAATCTGCAAATCAAAGGAAATTGCTTTTTCCTGGGCGCGAATCATGCAGATTTCGGCAACACCTTGGATGAATGACGGTAGGTGAAAAGCGGCGGGATGCAGTTCGAGTTTCCGGGCTTCAATTTTCGACAAATCCAACACATCATTAATCAGCGTTAGCAGGTGCGAACCGCACTGATAAATGATATCAACGCCGCCCCGTCCTTTTTGCGTCATCGGTTCGCTGCGCTGGAGAATTTGCGCGTATCCTAAAATCCCGTTGAGGGGAGTCCGCAATTCGTGGCTCATGTTAGCCAAAAATTCGCTTTTGGCGCGGTTGGCGCCGTCTGCCTTTTCTTTTGCTATTTTGAGTTCGACGGTGCGTTCTTCGACGCGCTGTTCGAGTTCCGCGTTGGTTTTTTCTAGGGCTGTAAAAGAGTCGCGCAGTTGCTGCGCCATGTCGTTGAAGGATTCCGAAAGCACGCCCAGTTCATTTTTCCCGGAGACTTCCACTGTGCGATCGAATTTCCCGGAGGCGAAATCCTGTGATGCTTTGCTCAATTGTGCGATCGGCTCAGCAATCAGGCGGGAAGTATAAAAACCAACAATCGTCGCCACAATTAAAGCGCCGATACAGAATAGAATCGTGGTGCGAGTATTAGCATTAATTTGCCCCATGAAATCCGATTCAGGAACCGCCACAACTACCAACCAATCCAATCCCCACTCATCTTTCCAGGGTAAAATTTGGACAAAATGGTGTTCTTTATTCAGCAAGAAATCAAGCTGTTGATTATCTTTAATCTTGTTGAGATCGCCAAAATGCTTAACTAAATATTGAGATGTCGATCGGATCAGCACATCGCTACTTTCTGATGCGTTTAACCGTTTAGGCTTGCCATCAATCAATTTAAAAGGTTGCTCGGTGCTGGAACTCGCAACAATTAGCCCGCTGCGTTCCAAAATAAACGTTTTGCCCGATTTACTGACTTTCAATTTACGCAAAAAATCGCTAATTTCCGAAAGACGCTGGTCGATGACGATGACACCAATTAGTTGATTGTTCTTGTCATAAATCGGTCTGTTTGCAGAAACAGACAGAGGATAAGGCGTGGTTGTCCACTGATATAAAACCCATGTCTGTTTTCCAGCTTTAACCGTGTTTGAGTACCACGGTTCTTTATCGAACTCAAAATTTTTAAATATCTCAGCAAGCTTAGTGGGATTGCCCTGACTATCTGTATTGTAAAAGTAATGATCTCGATTGCCACGTTGCTTTGGATTGCTGATGCCAGAAATAATATTTTGATCGGTTTGATATCCAGCACCCGCATACTCGCCTCCTGGAGCACCAAAGCTGATGTAGCCGACATTAAACAATTGCATTTGTTTCCAGAAGAAACGAGCCATATTATCTAAATCTTTGGGATCGAGCAATCCCACGTCGAAGGCATCACCATTCACCTGAGCAAGATGACGGGCTGTGTTGAGTTTGCTGTCTAAATGCTGGTTAATGCGCCTGCTGACTTCAGTCCGCAGTTGAGATGCCAAATCGTTGACGGCTTTCTGTCCGTTGCGAAAGGATAAGTAGCCAACAATGCTGACTGCACCGATAATTTGTAGCACGAAGGGAACAATCAACACGGTTCGCAGCGGCGCATTACCAATCAGTTTCTTGAAGATTGAAGGCTGGGATGATGACATAGGGCAGCTCGTTATTGCAGTAAGGCGGATATTATTTTTGCTCGACTACACTTAGGCATTTTTTTAAGAGATATTTATTGGGCGATCGCCCTTATTGTAGTAGCACCTAATTGGTGTTTATGTATCGATATTAACCCAAAAATGATTTAAGCCAATATTTGGCCCAATGAATTTAATACCTCGCCCGCACAGCCACACTTCTATAAGTTTCTCTAAGTTCCTCGGAGACAAGGGGTTGATGAAGCAAGCGCGTTTTTGAGGTGTTGTTCGCGCTGTCCTGCTAAATAAATATCAGGAAATTCTCGTAGGACTTGGGACGAATTGATACTTAATTGTGGGCTGCGAATACTTAAGCAAATAGACTCAGGTAAGTGCGATCGAGTGTTTTGGGCGATCGTATATTTAAAGTAAAATAAAAGAGAAAGTCCGTGCAGAGTGCCTCCTCTTTTTGAGCGCCACACCTAGGGATTGGGACATCTCAGTCTCAAAAAGTCTGCTTTGATCCAACCTTTGTACTCACTTGCTCTCAATCTTGTCGTCAAATACCAGACATTTCCTTCACTATCTTTGCGACTGAGTGGAGATACGACAGCACTTTTATTTTGGTCGTCATTAGCGACAATCACTAGATTTCCTACCGATACAGTGCCTACAACGCTAAAAATGCTTCCTGCACCAGATCTGATATTAACTTGCGAGCCAATATCTTCACCTACAATATCGGCGACACAGCTTTTATCTGTGATGGATTGAGCGCTGACGCTTTTAGTGATTTGTGGAGCGAAGATAGCTAGAGTGGCGATTTTTAGAAGCATGAAAACGCAAATTTTCACAGGTTTCATAGGTGAGACCAAAACTGAATAGTGATATGAAAATGAGTGAATTAACTTAGATGGTTAGATGGGCGATCGCACAATTAAGCAATCAAGCGATCGCAAACTCTGTATATTGCCGTAAATGCGGTGGATGAAACGCCAAAACAATCTCTTCCCGCGAAACCCCAGCCTGCAAAAAATCTGTCACCACCCCATCTTCTGTCCAATCCTCCTCAATCCAAATTTTGCCATCCCGCAATCGCACGTGAATAGTATTTCCCTTAATCCGTTCTTCCCCATGCCAACCCATTACCATCAATAAATAATGGTCATGTTCTTCGTCAAAAATCAGCGCACTTTCTAGCGTTGAATTGGTAGATTTTGCGTCCAACTCATAATAATCGGTTAAAACTTTCCGAATCAAATGACGATAATACTCTAATTTATCCATCGCTCAACTACCTTCCCGCGAGATGAGATAATTTGATATTCTACATTTTAACTCAAGGGGTATCGACCTTCCATACTCAACTCATCGATACTCAAAATTATGCTTGTTCAAGAACGCTTTCATTGCATCAGACAAAGGATGCTCTACACTAAATTTTCCAAATTCATTAATAAACTCGGGCCATGTATCTGATAGCAGCCCCTGCCGGCGCAAGTATGGATGCAACCAAATCCACTGAAGCCCATAACCTGACGGTCGAAGTCTAAAGCAGCACGCTCCAATACACGGTACTTTAAATTCTTTGGAATAGCCTTCAGCTTCAGGATGAATCCAGAGGAATGCAACACTATTTGGGTCTGTTTCTTCGCCTTCATAACCATACTGAGTAAAATCATAGCCAAACTCACGGCGGAAAAATTGCGCTATTAGATAAACCGCTTTGCGATAAGTCTTGGGGGACTTGGTTGTTACCTTGATTGGATTATCTAGATAGTTGCCGCTGATTAAAGGGCAAACTATATCAATAGTTTTAGGCTCGATCGCGCGCATTGATTAGATTCCTTTAAGTTGGGTGTTTTTCAAACTGAATATATGAATTATAGTTGAGAAAACCTCTTTATTGACTGCCTCCGCGACTGTAAGATGAATTGTCGGTGTTGCCAGGGCCCGATCGCCCGTGTCAATCTTCAACTCTGCCACCGACGGGCGATCGCACGCTTCCTACAGTTTCGGATTAACTTCGATCGCCCGTAACAAACCCAGCAAATCCAATTACTGCCGGATCGGATCTCGAAGTACCCGAGATCGACTACAGTAAACACAAAATATTATTGGCGGTGATTTGAGTGATTGACACTTTAGCAACAGGAATCGCAGCAGCCGGTTCGCTGCTGGCATTGGGCGGATTGGGCCTAGAGTTGAACTATCGCCGGACTGGGAGTGCAAATAAACTAGAACTTACAGCCGGAGAATGGCACTTAGCCATAAACGAACCCAACCGCTATCTGTTGGTTGGCGAAATGGAATTCCGCAACCTGACACAGCGGTTCGAGATTATGTTGCCAGATGTGCAGGCACAGGTGAAACTGCTGTCAGACGGAAGTTTGGATGGCGTGACTTCCCAGACAAAAGTGATTCCTTGTCACGAAGACGCAAAAGCAAGAGCAGACGATTACTGGTTCGGCTATATTGTTAAAGCCAAAAAAACCACAAAAATTAAAGTTTCTGTAGACATTCAAGGGCAAGACTTAAACAAATTGCAATCAGCTTGGGTGCAAATACATTACATCACCTACGGCCCAAGCGGGCGCATCCCCAGAGTCCGCAACGTAGTAGTCCCGCTGCAATTTCCCAACTCGGACACCGCACCCACCGCCCGCAATGTCGGCGTTGCAGAAGTCTTCCCAATTCGCACCCACATCCTCGCCGAACTCGACAATCCCGTGGAAATTGTCAAGCGTTACGTGTTACCGCGCGCCAACAAAGGCGATATTGTCGCCCTCGCAGAAACTCCCCTAGCCTTGATGCAGGGACGCTACCGCCATCCCAGCGAAGTCAAGCCCGGATGGGCGGCGAAGCGAGTCTGCTTGTTTTTCTTGCCGATGTCGAGTTTGGCCACAGCTTGCGGAATGCAGACATTGGTTGATGTAGTTGGGCCTTGGCGCGTAGTTGCAGCATTTGCTCTTGGCGCTGTAGCAAAAGTATTCGGTAAACCGGGAGTCTTTTACCAACTAGCAGGGGAACAAGCCAGACTAATTGACGATGTTACGGGAACTTTGCCTCCCTTCGACCAATTTATTGTCCTCGGCCCGGACAATCCGCAGCAAGTTGTAGAGGAAATTCAACGAGAAACTGGACTTGCGGCGGCGATCGTAGACGCTAACGACTTAAAAGCAGTTAAGATATTAGCAGCGACCTCCGATTTATCGGTAACATTTTTAGAGCAAGCCTTGCGAAGCAACCCCGCCGGGAATGCTGACGAGCGAACACCGGTCGTTTTAATTCGACCTCTGCCGAGCAAAATCTTGAGTTGACAATTGAAAATTAAAAAGTCAAAGAAATGATTTGAAATTTTTAATTTTAGATCGACCAAGAAAGGGTGAAGAATTAAAAGTTCTAAGTTGAGAACTCAAAACTTCCCTAACTCTTCCCCTTTCTTAAAGATATTTGATTTTTTAATTTTTGTTGTCCAGCTTCGTGCTATTACGGTTCTCAACATTGGTGAGGGACTAGCCAACCAAAGTGTGTCAACTTAAAGCTAAAAGCCTTTGTATATGTTGTTTTCCGCTGATGCTTCTTCCCCCTAAATCCCCCTTCCCAAGGGGGACGAAAGAGAATGCTCCTGTCCCCCCCTTCTTAAGGGGGGCTAGGGGGGATCAGGCCTCGATCGCTAGACAGAAGACCAGCACTACGTTTGACCTGGTTGTTGATACCAATAACCAATAACCGATAACCAATAACCAATAACCAATAACCAATTTATACCTTACTTGAGAATTTCTATATGACTTCATTTCCCTCCCAAAACCAAAACCAGGTTGTGATTCGCCCGTTTCAGTACCGCGACATTGAGGCGATGGAACAATTGTGCGCCGAAACAGCCGAACAACCAGAAAATCGCAAAGGCGCAAGTTGCGACTTGGTACTGGGTAAAAAGTTTCAGCAGATTCGCCGCTGGTACGGACTGCTAAAGCTGTTTAGCTTGTTTCCAAACCCTTGTCAGTCGCTGTTTCGAGCCCATGTTGCCGAAGAAGAGGGGACAGTTAAGGGCATAATTCAGATTTCTCCTTTTAACCGCACCCGCAGCACTTGGCGGATCGATCGCGTCGGAGTAGACCCAGAAGCGCGCAGCAAAGGCATTGGTTCGATGCTGATGCGGTACTGCTTCGAGGCTGTGTGGGAAGCGCGGACGTGGCTGCTAGAGGTGAATGTCGGCGATAAAACTTCCCTGGCTTTGTACCGGCAGAACGGGTTTCAGCCGTTGGCCCAGATGACTTATTGGTCGATCGCCCCGGAACGCCTGCAAGAAATGGCCTGTGCGACGCCAGATTTGCCCAACCTGCTGCCGGTAAGCAACGCCGACGCTCAATTCCTATATCAACTCGATACCGCGTCTATGCCGCCGTTAGTACGTCAAGTATTCGATCGGCACATTCAAGATTTCAAAACCAGTTTCTTCGGCGCCTTATTTGAAGGTGTCAAACAATGGCTGAGCAAAACAGAGGTAGTCAGCGCCTACGTATTTGAACCGCAGCGCAAAGCCGCGATCGGCTATTTTCAGATACAGCTATCCCGCAACGGCCAACAGCCGCACGTCGCCCAGTTGACAGTGCACCCGGCCTACACTTGGTTGTACCCCGAACTGCTATCCCAAATGGCGCGCCTCGTTCAAGATTTCCCAGTCCAAAGCCTGCAACTGGCTTCCGCCGACTATCAGCCGGAACGGGAAGCTTATTTAGAGCAATTTGGAGCCGCCCGTCTGGAACACAGCTTGCTGATGTCGCGATCTGTGTGGCACAAATTGCGCGAGTCCAAGTTAGTCTCCCTCGAAGGACTCCAGCTAGCAGAAATGCTGCAAAGCTTCCAGCCAACTCGCAAACCCGTACCCGGCCGGATGTCCTGGCTCGGCCCAATGGCTGGGGAAGCTGCTGCAGCGCCCGCGTCGTCCGAGATTAAGCCCTTTTTGTTGGACTCAGGAAACGTCCAAGCTAATCAAGTTAACCCCTTGAACTGCCAGAATTCCGAATCGGGAGCAACAGATGCCAGCAGTGTTTTGCCGTTGAAATTGCCTGAGTTGCCGATCGACGGCGAATCGCAAGAATAAGACTTAATTTCTGATATAATGTCGGCTAAATTAAAGGTTTGATCGTTCGGACTTTAGTCCTCTTCTTTATGCGGACAATAAAAGGTTTGATCCTTCGGACTTTAGTCCTCTTCTTTATGCGGACTAAAGTCCGAACGATCAAACCGAAAAAACTCAACTTCTTCCCTTCTTCCTTCGCGTTCTTCGCGTCTTCGCGGTTCGTAAAAAAAAATATTCCGGTAAGAAAGAAGTAAATCTAAAATCTAAAATCTAAAATCTAAAATTGATTGATTGATGTCCAACGATAAATTATGGATTTCTGCCCTCGGATTAGATATCGGCAGCAAACGAGTCGGCATCGCCGGGTGTGACGGCACTGGTTTAATCGCTACGGGGATTGCTACTCTGGTACGATCGTCCTTCGATCGAGATGTAGCTTATCTCAGGGCGATCGTAGAGGAGCGGAGAGTGCAAATTTTGGTGGCAGGCTTGCCCTACTCCCTCAACGGAGAAGTGGGCGCTCAAGCCCGACAAGTCCAGAAATACGCCACTCGCATCGCCTCCGCCTTAGAACTCCCCCTAGAATACGCCGACGAGCGCCTGACTTCTGTGGGTGCAGAGGAACTGATCCAAGCTCAAGGGATGTCGCCGTCGCGCCATAAGGGTTTGATCGATCGCAAAGCAGCGGCCTTGATTTTGCAGCAGTGGCTGGACGATCGCAGGCAAAAGATTGGTGCAATTCCCAATCCCGATAGGTTGTAACAGAGGCGTGATATCCTAGTTGTGCAAGTTTGCTACGCACACCTGTAAGCGTTGACACATGGGAAAAAATTCCCCAGAACCTCGGTACTGAAGCAGCACATAATTGTGATTTGTCCTCAGTGTCGCTTGCGAACTCGGCTGAGATTTAAACGCTGCACTCCTCGCCTGTGGAAAATGCCGCGAGTCTCGCGGTTGAAGTTTGTGGACTGGCGATCGCCCGCTCGGCACAATATCACCACGAAAATCCCCAATTGTCAAGCAAAGATTACTGAATTATTGACGGAAAATTAAGATACACGCGATGTCCTCATCCCCATACCGCAAAGAGAATGGTAATTCCCACGAAACGTCCGTCACCCTGACGGATGAACTTGGGCGATCGCTAACTTGCAACATAGAATATTCGATGAACCTAGAAGGTCAAGAATACGCTTTGCTGCTGCCGATCGACTCTCCTGTAGAAATTTTTACTTGGCACGGAGACGATACCGACGAAGCAGCAATTCCTGTAGAAGACGAGACCGAAATTGACAAAATTTTTGATACCGCTACAGTTGTTCTAGAAGAGCAGAACTTGAAGCTACGGCGCACGGCAGTCACGCTCACTGTGGTGGGCGAATTGCCGGAATTTCCTGACGAGGATTTGGAGCCTAATGCCGATCCCGATGAGGAGTCGGAGTTTGAGGAACTGATGTGGTTGACCAGCTTCTATCACGAAGAACAGGAATATGCCATTTATACGCCTCTCGATCCGTTTTTTATCTTGGCAAGAATGAATGATGACGGCAAGCCTGAATTGCTCTCGGAAGAAGAGTTTCAAAGGCTGGAACCGATGTTGCCGATGCTGGAAGACCAGTTCTTTGACGAGCTAGATTAGATATTAATTGCAGGCAGAAGGCATGAGGCAAAAAGCAGAATTTTTGACTATTTTATAAAATAGTAAACTGCTCGGTCGATCGAACTTTTTCTCTTAGGCCACCTTCTGCCCTGCCAGCTATGACTGTTGAATCTGGTCTTGAAAAAGGCTGGTATCCGTAACTTTTTGGTCATTAATTGCAGATCATCAGTCATTAGTCGTTAGTTAACCGTCGCTGATCGAGGACAACGGACTATGAACAAAGAACAACTCACAAAAAGCAGCGCGCGCGAGAGCCGAAAAGCTCCTCGGCAAGTCTCTAAATGGTTGTTTTATCTGGCGTTGCTGCCGATAATTTGGGGAGTTGGCGCTTGGCAGGGCTGGGCTTGGTGGAGCTGGGCTTCTGCCCCTCCTAAAACAGCCGCCGAGTCAACATCCCCAGGCAAGGATGCTGCTGTTTCGATTCAAATCCCCCCCGGTACTTCCAGTCAAAAAATCGGCGAAGATTTGGAAGCGGCGGGCTTAATTCGATCGGCAGGAGCATGGAATATGTGGGCCCGCTGGCTGACGATGCAAAACCGCGACGGAGGTTTTAAAGCCGGAACTTATCAACTGTCACCGACTCAGCCTCTGAGTGCAGTTGCTGAGAAAATTTGGCAGGGTGAAGTCGTACAGCAGAGTTTCACGATTCCCGAAGGGTGGTCATTGCAACAAATGAGCGCTTATTTTGAAGCGCAAGGTTTTTTTCCGGCTAAGGATTTTATGACGGCGGCGAGTCAAGTTCCCTACGCTCAATACCCTTGGCTGCCGAGCGGCTTGCCTCATTTGGAAGGGTTTTTGTACCCGGATACTTATCAGCTAGACGGCGATGCAGTCAGCCCGGAAGCTGTCATCAAACAAATGCTCGGCCGTTTCGAGCGGCTGGCTTTACCAGTGTTTCAAAAAAATCAGAACAATACTAAGCTTTCTTTGAAAGAGTGGGTAACTTTGGCGAGTATTGTGGAAAAAGAAGCTGTGGTTGCTTCCGAGCGCAATCGGATTTCTGGGGTATTCAACAACCGTCTGAAAAAAAATATGCCCTTGGGTTCTGATCCTACAGTTGAATATGCTCTCGGTATCAGGCAAACTAAGGAAAAACCTCTGACTTTTAAACAGGTAGAAACGCCTTCTCCTTACAACACTTATATCAATGCAGGACTACCGCCGACTCCGATTGCCGCACCGGGAATAGCCAGTCTGGAAGCGACTTTGGCTCCCGAAAATACAGAATATCTGTATTTCATGGCGCGGTACGACGGCACTCACATTTTCAGCCGCACTCTGGCCGAACACAATGCTGCTGTGGCTCAAGTTGACCAAAAAGTGCGATCGGGTCAATAGATTGGCAATGACTAATACACATAGCGGTTCTCAGAAAGATGAGGTACCCGCCGACGTGCATAGGGCATAGGGCATAGGGCATAGGGTATAGGGCATGGGCCGGGTTCTCCGGCATACCTCACTACGCTTGAGAACCGCTATAAGTAAAAAGTCAAAAGTTACAAAGCAAAGGCCAGCATAATTCACTTTTGATTTTTGACTTTTTCAATCTTTAAGTTTCCATTTCTTATTTCTCAATCTAAAATCTAAAATCTAAAATCTAAAATCATTATGACGTGGGGAAAACTACTACAGCCAGACTTAGTTCTAGGCAATTCGATCGTAAATTTAACGGCTGATATTCTTGAGAAATATCATATTAAAGGATTAGTGTTGGATGTGGACGAAACCCTCGTTCCCATTACAGCAATCAATGCTTCTGAGGAACTCAGCTTGTGGGTGGCAGAAATTAAACCAGTAGTATCGCTGTGGTTGGCGAGCAATAATTTAAGCGAGACTCGGATCGGTCGAATTGCTGAGTCTTTGAATCTACCTTACATCACTGGTGCGGCTAAGCCGTCGCGCCGCAAGTTGCGAAAAGCCGTGACGGCGATGAATTTGCCGGTGGAACAGGTGGCGATGGTGGGCGATCGACTTTTTACTGATGTTTTGGCCGGCAATCGTTTGGGTATGTTTACTATTTTAGTTGAGCCAATGGTTGATGCTGGCTATGCGATGCGGAAATATCCGGTGCGTTCTTTTGAGGTTTGGGTATCTCAAGCTTTGGGTGCTTCTCTTGATAGCAGAAATTAGTCATTGGTAATTGGTAATTGGTAAGATCGTGTTCGGTCGATTAGCATAACAAAAACGCTTTGTTCGTAGTGCGGACTTCAGTCCGCTCTGATGTTGCGGACTGAAGTCCACACTACGAACCTTACTGGGGCTAATCGAGCAGACATGATATGACTGCATCATCAAGCGTGCAAACTTTGTAAAGTCGGGGACGATCGCCAGCTATGCAAAACTGAGATGCTTTCTATGAAGACTTGCATTCTTGACTACAAATCAATTTGATGGCTGTGCGATCGCACGCAGATAATATAACTAATCACCGATGACTGATGACTAAAACTATTGTTGTTAAAATAGGAACTTCTACACTTACTCGATCGACTACCGGGAACTTAGCTCTGTCAACCATTGCTACATTAGTCGAGATTTTGGCCGGTTTACAGCAACAAGGCCATCGAGTAGTGTTGGTTTCTTCCGGTGCGGTGGGAGTGGGCTGCGCGCGCTTGGGCTTGACGGAACGCCCGCGAAATATCGCTCTGAAGCAGGCTGTGGCAGCCGTGGGACAAGGGCGACTGATGCGCGTATATGACGACTTGTTCACTACTCTACAACAGCCGATCGCCCAAGTATTGCTCACCAGGGGCGATTTAGTGCAGCGCAACGGCTACGTTAACGCTTACAATACCTTTCAGCAACTGCTGAGGTTGGGCGTAATTCCGATCGTCAACGAAAACGATACTGTAGCCGTAGACGAGCTCAAATTTGGCGATAACGACACGCTTTCGGCGCTGGTGGCGAGTTTGGTAGAAGCAGATTGGTTGTTTGTGCTTACGGATGTCGATCGGCTGTATTCAGCAGATCCGCGCAGCAATCCCGACGCGCAGCCGATCGCCCTAGTCGAAAGTATGGCACAACTCACCGAATTTCAGGTACAAACAGGAGATTCCCGCAGCGGTTGGGGAACCGGCGGAATGGTAACAAAAATTGAAGCCGCCAGAATTGCCACAGCATCGGGAGTACGCACAGTCATCACCAACGGCTGCTTTCCTGGTAATATTGAGAAAATATTGAACGGCGAGGCGATCGGTACTCAATTCGAGCCGCAACCGCGCCCTGTAAACGCTCGCAAACACTGGATAGCTAACGTGCTAATTCCAGCCGGAAAACTGTATTTAGATGCGGGTGCTGTCAAAGCAATTTCCCACGGCGGAAAATCGCTGTTAGCTGCTGGAATTGCTGGAGTAGAAGGAGAGTTTCAAGCTGATGATTCCGTGCAGTTGTGCGACGCTGAAGGCCAACAAATAGCGAGGGGACTTGTGAATTATAGCAGTTTAGAATTGAGACAAATCAAAGGCTGCAAGTCAGATAAAATTGCTGAAATTTTAGGCTATGCAGGCGTAGAAACCGCTGTACACCGAGATAACTTAGTGATTGTTTAATTATTAAGATAGGACCTAGGAAGGTCATTCGCATCTACGCAAACGATGTCCGAGCTCAGAGGGACTGAAGGAGGTAACATAATTTTAACCGCCGACTCTTCAACCCGCGCACCATCCGGGTTTTGTTTGTGTAGACGCGAATGACCTTCGCCCAGGTGCGAATTTTTGTATAGACGCCGTTTCAACGGTCTTCTTAACAAACGTCCAAACAGTCAAGAGTGCGATCGAACGCAGAAATAGAGGATACTTGCAGCACAGTTTTGCAAGAATTTGTTGTACTGTGTCCGAACAGCTCGTTCATCGCTTCTGTAAATAGTTCAAATACATTTTGTGCTAATTCTAAAGCTGCTTGGCGTTCCGCATCAGAAAGTTCTATCTCTGCTAAAACTTGCAACATCTCCGGTGTATTTAAAATGTGATGATTTTCCAAACCCACATAACTTCCTCCCAAATAAACATATTCTTTTTTAGTGATTTTCTCTAATTCCATAATCACTGCTAGCGCTGCTTCACAAAAAACTGTGGCGGTTCCTTCCAGGGCTTCGACTAACACCAGTTTTTGAATGGGAGATGCTTTCCAAGCGTAGCGTTCGAGCACCGAACAGAGCGATCGAGTTTTTTTAGTTTCTTCACCCCAAAGCAGCCTTAAGTCGCCGTAACTCATTAATTTGTTGAAACCCAATGTCTCTAGATGTTGCAGATACCCGTACCAGTAGTAGTTTTCTTTATAAGTATATTTGTTAATCAGTTCCTGAACCTTGTTATTGCTGGAAGATTCTCGGAGGACGTACTTGTTTAAATCGCTCAAGCCCATAGCCAAAGGATCGAGTACAGGTGCAAAAATTAGTCGTTGATTCGGGTGAATGTTTTTATTAGCTAGAAATTCAAATAACGGCAAGGTTGCAAACTCATGTTTTTTTTGTGCAATAAATGCCATAATCTCTTTCATAGCTTTTTCCTCGAAGTGGCTGTTTTCAAGATAATCTCGATCCCTTCATTAATTATCTATTTTTGTGAGTCTAAGTAATTGTGTTTGCGATCGTACATATTTGTATTTTAGATCGGATATTGAGCGTGTTTTCCGTCACACAAAAATGTGATTTGCATCATGTTAGGGCAAATTACAAGATGTCATTGCGAACGTAAAGCATTGAGGTGAAGCAATTGCAGGGGTCTGAGACTACTTATCTGGGCTGTTGCAACCGCAGCTTAGATAAGTATTTAGACGGACACGATCTAAGTCAGGACTTAAGCAGAACCGATGAAAAATAGATCCTGCGATTAAAAAACAGATATTGCGATCGCAAGGGCTAGCTAGCCATGACAGAAATACCTAATTAATGCGTGAGTCCTGTAAGCCTGCAAATAACAATTTGCTCTTCCCAGAATTGCCTTTAGGTGCATTGTGAGCTACTCTGTCTTTTGGATCGGTTAAGAAAACAATAGGAGTTAATCTTGGAACGGACTTTTTTAGCGATTAAGCCCGACGGCGTACAGCGCGGACTCGTCGGCGAAATTATCGGTCGTTTTGAAGCTAAAGGCTTTACGCTAGTTGGGATGAAGCTAATCACGGCGAGTCGGGAACTAGCCGAACAGCATTACGGCGTGCACAAAGAAAGACCGTTTTTTGCGGGACTGGTAGACTTCATCACTTCCGGGCCGATGGTGGCGATGGTGTGGGAAGGGGACGGCGTTGTGGCGTCGGCGAGAAAAATGATTGGCGCGACAAATCCTCTGAATTCTGAACCGGGAACAATTCGCGGCGATTTTGGTGTGAATGTCGGCCGCAATATTATTCACGGTTCTGATGCTGTGGAAACTGCGAATCAGGAAATTAGTCTCTGGTTTAAAGCTGAAGAATTAAGCGCTTGGACTCCTTGTTTGAGTCCTTGGATTGTGGAGTAGTTTTGATGTTCTCCCGATTGTTAATCGGGAGATATTCTTAGTTTTAATAAAAATTTTCTTGGACGCACCCAAATCTCAGAAACCGGGTTTCTTCCGATATTTCTCGTACTCTACCAAAAATTGTTGCAGAAACCCGGTTTCTCGCCACCTACAAAGTCTTGGTGCACAATAATCTCAGAAACCGGGTTTCTTCCGATATTTCTCGTACTCTACCAAAAATTGTCGCAGAAACCCGGTTTCTCGCCACCTACAAAGTCTTGGTGCACAATAATCTCAGAAACCGGGTTTCTTCCGATATTTCTCGTACTCTACCAAAAATTGTTGCAGAAACCCGGTTTCTCGCCACGCAACGACAGAATTGCGATCGCCCGCGCCCCAAATCCTCTCGCTTACCCACAGATCCGCCGGGGGTTATAAACCCCCGTCTCATAGGAAAAGTCCTCTTAAAGAGGACTGAAAAACACAATTTTCAACAACCATTGTCATATCTCCCCAGTCGGTTAAAAACCGACTTGCGCTCTCTCGACGGGGATTTAAATCCCCGGCGGACTTGGGGACAAACGACAGAATTGCGATCGCCCGCGCCCAAAATCCTCTCGCTTACCCACAATACCCGTCACACACCCTACAACTATAAGTCTGTAAAAAACTGAGGACTAAAGTCCTCACTACGAACATACATTCATCAAACAAAAAACCGGGTTTTTTACCAAAACCCGGCTACCACGAACACAGCAATTTTAACACAGCTCAAGCCTCAATTCTTCAATAACTTCATGCCCATTTTCACCTTGTCGAAAATCGTCTTTTGCGAGACACAAGTAATCAGACAAAGCTTGCCGCAATTCAAAGTATCCCGGCGGACTTCCTGAGCTTTTTCGCCGTACCAAATCTCGCGGGCACTGGCTTCTTTCACATTCCCAATCACCGGAAACTCATCGCACAACTTCACATCGCCGCGCGTATCGATCCAGTAATTGCGGAGTCCAACGCGACAAGGCCGAGTCGAATCGGGAGCTTTTTCTTCCTGGAAGTGAGGCACCATCAAACGCAATACTTCATCGCTGTTCATAATTGGCGCGCCGTTTTTCTTCATCTCAATTAAGCGCTCAATTACCTGTGAAAATTCTTCCCTGTCTGATTCTTCTATCCACAATTCTGAATAGGTTTCTGGTGTCCAGCGGTTGACTGGCTGGAAGTTCACCGTCGTGGCTCCAATTCCTTTCGCCCAGGTTACAATTTCCTCTAGGTGGCGGAAGTTGAGCCGATTGATAGTTGGTTTGACGTTGATTGGAAACAAGACGTTTTGTTTTTCTTGTTCTTCCCGCAGATAACCGATTCCTTTGGAAAGTCTGTCAAACAATCCCGGTTGACCGCGCAAATAATCGTGGAGTTCTGCGTTGGGCCCGTCAACGGACATATTCACATTAAAAGGACGCGCCGCTACAGTTTTCGCTGCATTTTCCCGAGTCATGCAATAGCCGTTGGTGGTGACGCCGGCGTGGATGCCGTTTTTGTTGGCAAATGTCAGCAAGTCTAGAAAACCTTTCTTAATATAAGGTTCGCCGCCGCTAAAGTTGATGGAAAATTCGCCGATAAATTCTTTGACACTCAACAGGGCATTTTGCCAATCTTCGATCGTCATTTCGTCTTTATATTCTTTGAGCCGCCAATACTCGCACTGGCGGCATTTCACGTTGCAGTGCTCGTTGACAATCCCGTAAAAAGTAACTGGGGTTGTCATGTCTAGCCCTGTATTGATCCGCAGCGATTCGGCTACTGCGCTCTTGGTGTGCTTGACGCCCAGTCTGGATAATGTTAAAGCATCCATGTTTTTGTTACCTTACGTGTTGTTTACTTAAGTCAATATTATGGAATCGAGCTTGGTAAGTATGGTTACGTATTTCTCGTTACCTATTCCTCGTGAGTACGTATGCACCATCCTAATCGTCTCTTTGGGATATAGGTAGATGATTTTCAAAAATTTATAATATGAAGCATTGTAACGTATAAATATTTCAAATGTATCAAGGGATTATTTGTGTTTAAAGATGAATGCTGCTTAATAAGTGGCAAAAAGTATTCGCCTGAAATTGACTTAAATCAATAAATTGTAAATTTAACTGAAATTTTGTTAAATAACTTAATAATTTGGCTCAGTAAAATTACTTAAGTATGCAGTACCAATAACTTAAAGTTATAATGAAGTGAGCGGCCCGTAAACCATTTAACTTCACACAACCTTTAAAATATGAAGGAATTTAAGTATTTCAACGGCAAAAAATGGCGATAAACATGGGACGATATTTGCACGTACTGAAATTGTTCTGGGGTGCGGCGATCGCAGCCGAGCTCGAATACCGCATCAACTTTGTCCTCGCAACCCTCAGCAGCCTGGGAAACCTTGCTGGTAGTTGGTTTGGGCTGTCGCTGTTCTACCGTACTGGCTACAGTTTTTCGGGCTATTCGTGGGAACAAGCTTTAGTGGTACTCGGCATTTTTACGGTTTTGCAGGGGTTTTCGTCAACTTTTCTGGCGCCCAACCTCAGCCGTATTGTCGATCGAGTCCAGCAAGGTACTCTCGATTTTGTCCTCCTCAAACCGATCAGTTCCCAATTCTGGCTATCTGCAAACACTGTTTCCCCTTGGGGAATCCCAGATTTAATTTTCGGCGCCCTATTGCTGCTGTATGCTGCTAACAAATTGGGAGTAGGAATAGGCAACTATTTTTTAACAGCAATCCCGCTGTTATTCGGAACTATTACTCTTTACAGTATTTGGTTTATGCTTGGTGCAACTAGCATTTGGTTTGTCAAGATTTACAATGTTACCGAAGTGCTCAGAGGATTGTTAGAAGCTGGCAGATTTCCGATGGCCGCTTATCCCGCAGCTTATCGATTTTTCTTCACTTTTGTAGTGCCCGTTGCCTTCTTGACGACTGTGCCGGCCGAAGCCATGCTGGGTAGAGGTGACATGGTTTGGATCGCAGGGGCTGGTATTTTGGCGATCGGGCTGTTATTTTTATCCCGGTATTTCTGGCAATTTGCACTCCGCTTTTACACCAGCGCTTCGAGTTAAGTAAGTAGGTAAACTGCTGCGCGGCCAGAGATTGTCTGCGATCTTTTAGGGAAAAAAGCGATAGAATGTTTGACCAGTCGGGAATAGTCCAGGAAAATATACAGTTTGAATGCAGTACAGCCGACGGATAAATATTTTTACCCTATCTAGTTATATTCTAAAAAAAACTGTAAAATTTCTACATATCCTTAGAAATCTAAACTCTCAATCAACTACACAAACGAGGGCAAACGAATGAAAAGAAAAAAACTGGGCAACAGTAATTTTAATATCAGTGCGATCGGTTTGGGTGGTATGCCGATGTCGTTAAACGGCCGGCCGCCAGAAGCGCAAGCAATTGCGGTAATTCACCGCGCCCTCGATTTGGGCGTTACTCTGATTGACACCGCAGATTCTTATTGCCAAGATGAATCTGACAAACACCACAACGAGCATTTGATTGCCAAAGCTTTGCAAGAGTATACGGGAGATATTCGGGCTGTTACTGTGGCAACGAAAGGTGGTTTAATGCGGCCTCAAGGTGCTTGGACGCGCAACGGCAATCCCCACCATTTACGGCAGACAATTCGCGAAAGTTTTGACGCTTTGGGCGGTCAAAAGCCGATCGACCTTTGGCAATATCACTCGCCCGATCCGGCCTATACAATCGAAGCAGCCCTAGCGCCGGCAAAGGAAGCAGTAGAAGCAGGAATGATTCGATTTATCGGAGTTTCCAACTTTTCTGTAGAGCAGATCAAACGCGCGCGCGATACAGTAGAAGTTGTCTCGGTGCAGAATCAGTACAATCCGTGGCACAGACAGCCGGAATCCGACGGCGTACTGGAATATTGCGAAGCCGAAAAACTGACATTTTTCCCCTGGAGTCCTTTGGGGGGCAGCCGTCGGGCTACTAGCTTGCAAGATCTGCCTGCGATCGCGTCCTTAGCTGCCGAAAAAAACGTTTCAGTTTACTGTATAGTATTAGCTTGGTTGATGGCCAAATCGCCCTGTGTCGTTCCGATTCCCGGCGCGACAAAATTATCCAGCATTGAGGACTCTGTAAAGGCGATCGAAGTTAAATTGACTGACGAGGAATTGCAACAAATTGCAGAAAGTTAAATGCGTAAGCTGTTGGGCGTTTAAATTGGAGGTTCGGGGCGGGCTAGAAGCCCACCCCACAAGATTTAAATGATTTCTTGACATACAATTTACATAGAGAACAGCTTCTAACCAAAGATTAAATAGGTAAAATTACCTTTGTTTCAGGAATTAAGTTTTATGGAAGCTAATCAAGTGAATGCCGATCGAGACGTAGCAATTGAACATCAAAACGTACCTGTCGCCCATGAAGGACTGCACAATTTTTTATACAGTTCCGACTCAGAACACAGCGCAGCTACCGCTATTTCTGAATTAGAAAATGACGGCACGCAAATAATGTCGATCGCAACTTGGCGCACTTTAGCAACTAATGCGAAAGTCGCCGGCGTTTACGCTGTAATCGACACTTCCGGCAACACCCAGTATATAGGTTATTCGCGAAATATCCTGCTTTCAATCAACGGTCACATCGCTCAAAATGGCGCTGAAAATTGTGCTTTTGTGCGCGTGCAAACTTTTAAATTCCCGAAGCGGGAAGAAATGGAAAGTTTGCGGGATGCTTGGATCGCTGAACTCGGCAGCATTCCGCCTGGAAACGGCGCCGAGAGCGAGATGTGGGCGAGTACAGTGGGTCAAGCAGCGCGATCGGCAATGTCTGCAGCAGAGCAACAAGCCTATGAGGAAAAGAAGCTGAAATTGCGTAAAGCAATGGCAGATTCTACTCTTACCAAAGAGTTGGAAACAGCAGCTAAAACTGATGGGGAGGGAGACAAGCATCTGGAAGCTGTTGTTAACAATGACGATGATTGGAGTGCTGTGATTCAATCGCAAACTCAGGAAACAAAGTCCGGCGAATAAAATTCGGTGTTACTTAAACTTTCGTTTGTTGTAAGTAAGCGATCGAATTTCTCTCATTGCGTGGCGAGAAACCGGGTTTCTGCGACAAATTTGCGTTGAGTACGATAAATCTAGGAAGAAACCCGGTTTCTGAGATTGCCGCGCGTCCAATTCTTTGGTGCGTGGCGAGAAACCGGGTTTCTGCGAAAATTTTGGATTGAGTACGAGAAACATAGGAAGAAACCCGGTTTCACCAGATTAGGGTGCGCTCTAATTTCATTGAGTACGAGAAACATAGGAAGAAACCCGGTTTCACCAGATTAGGGTGCGCTCTAATTTCTGTCGTTGCGTGGCGAGAAACCGGGTTTCTGCGACAAATTTCGGTTGAGTACGAGAGATATAGGAAGAAACCCGGTTTCACCAGATTAGTGAGAGCGACTTTTTTTTCGTTCAGTAACCAAAGTCAAACTTATCCATTCACCCTTGTCATTGTAACTGCGAATCATCCGAAATCGCAAGTCAGGTTCTACCAACCAACCGGCCTCAAAAAATATAGGTTTTCTGGATTCAACTTTCACCGGACAAGTGCAAGAACCTCCGTCGGGAAGCAGCAAAACTTGCACGGGCGTTGCACCTTCGTTAAAATTAATCACAGAACCGTCTATGCTGCCGCTAGAACTGATAACGTTAGCATTGCTGCCAAAAGTGATTTTCTGCACTATGCGATCGCCATTTTGCAAATCCAATTGCAGTTTAGTAGAATAGCGATCGGGTGAACGCCAGTCTGGATACATTGTCACAGCCTCGCCCTCCCATTCTCCCAGCAAATCGCCAACCGTTAAAGGCGGACGTTCGGGGACATTTTTGTCAAGCTGCTTTTCCCGAATTAAGGTAAGTTTGGATAAATTGCCGTCGGTATTGTAGAGTTGAACAAAGCGCAACCGGCGATAATTGTAGATAAAACCAAACTCGGCGCCGCATTCAGAATAAGGCGCTAGTTGAATACTTCCCTGACAAAAATCTCCATTCTCAAAAAATAGGATATCTCGTCCCAAACTCTGATATTCTCGAACAAGTTCGCTGACTTGGGGTTCGCCGACACCGCTAGGATTTGGGGAGAAACGGCGCAGTTTCAACCGCACAGTTTTGTTGTCGTTGAGTCCTTCAAGAGAAATAATGCTGGGAGTATCTTGAATTACCTCTCCCCGCGTTGATAGCTGAGTGAAGGAACCGTGCCATTCTCCTAAGTTTTGCAGAAAGTTTTCCCACTGCGCTACCATATTCTTACCTTTGGATCTATGTCTAAAAATAGAATTATAACTCTACTGACGGATTTTGGGTTGAGCGATGTTTATGTGGGAGTGATGAAAGGTGCGATCGCCCAAATCAACCCGCAGTTAAAAGTGATTGACATTACGCACCAAATACCGTCTCAAAATATTGCGGCGGCGAGGTTTTGTTTGATGGCTGCTTTTGCTTATTTTCCAGCGGAAACCGTACACGTTGCGGTTGTGGATCCGGGTGTGGGTAGCAAGAGACGCGCGGTGGCGGTGAAATGTGCTAGTTGCTTCCTTGTCGGGCCGGATAACGGGTTGTTTAGTGGGGTGTTGAGTCGCGAAAGTGCGTTAGCGAAGCCCTCGAAGAGGATCGCCGCTGTAGAGCTCACCAATCCGCAATATTGGCGCACACCCGAACCCAGCGACACCTTTCACGGTCGCGATATTTTCGCAGCAGCGGGCGCTCATTTGGCGAATGGGGTGCCGCTGGAAGAGTTGGGAAGGGCGATACGCGCTGCGAGTTTAGTGCAGCTAGAGATGCCAAATTGCGCCGTTACAGCCACAGGTGCGACAGGTTGCGTTCAATATGTCGATCGCTTCGGCAATCTCATTACCAATATCCCGAATAATTGCATTATGGGCAACAATTGGTCAGTGACAATTAACCATAGTTCTGATACAATTCGCATACCCAGCGGTCAGACGTACAGCGATAGCAAGCCAGGGGATTTAATAGCCATAATTGGTTCTGACGGTTGGCTAGAAATTGCCGTTAACGGCGGCAGCGCCCAATCCGTTTTGCAGCTAGAAGTTGGAGATAAAATAGAAATAATATTATCTCCACATCTCGAACCATCACCATAAAACAGGTTCGTAGTGAGGACTTTAGTCCTCTGAATTAGGAGAGGACTAAAGTCCTTACTACGAACCTATTTATTCATCTTAATAGGTTCGTAGTGAGGACTT